>JABUSR010000072.1 GCA_021442645.1 Ruminiclostridium sp. | reverse complement strand
ACGCAAAACCTCCGCAGTTTCTCGGTGCCTTCAATGTGAAGGCTGTGGGGAGGAGGAAAGGTATGCGTATCTCTCCCTCAGCCAAAAATTCCCAATTTTTGGCTGAGAGAGAGATAGTAGCGCCCGCGTCAAAGCCTCCCCCTTCCTCTCCTCTCCCACTCTTCCGGCCGTCCCCTCCACTCCCCAAAAAAGGCACGCTGACGCGTGCCTTTTTTACTCTGTATTTGATTTATTCCCCCCGGAACAAACTCCACGGCTCAGTCTCCGGCGGGTCCAGGCGGAAGTCCATCTCCTCCCCGGTATCCGGGTGGGTGAACTTCAGGTGGCTGGACCACAGGGCGATCTGCCACTCCGGCGGGTCGGGGTACTTGCTGTACTTCCGGTCCCCGGCCAGCGGCATACTCCGGTGGGAAAACTGGGCCCGGATCTGATGGGTCCGGCCGGTCTCCAGCCGGATTTCCACCAGGGAGAATCCCCCCCGGCTGTCCAGCAGCTTATAGTGCAGCACCGCCTGCTGGATTCCCTTGCCCGGGTATTTGCTCACATAGGTCTTCCGGGTCTTCTCATTGCGGCCCAGCAGGTCGATAAAGGTCCCCTCGTCGTACTGGGGCCGCCAGTGGACAACCGCCCGGTACTCCTTCAGGAAGGTGTCCTCCCGAATCTGCCGGGAGAGTTCTGAAGCCGCGGGGCCCGTAAGCCCGTACACCATAAGGCCGCCCACCACCTGGTCCAGCCGGTGAACGGTGCGCACCTTAGCCTCCGGCTGGCCGATGGCCTCCCGAATCAGGTCAGGCATCCCCCCGGGTTCGTCGGTAGACAGCACCCGGAAGGGCTTCACGCACACCACAAGGGACTCGTCCCGATAGATCACATCGATCATACGGTGCTCCCCTCCTCCGGTGCCGCCGGGGTGTCCCGCTTGGCCTCCAGCACGTTATAGGTCATGATGGAGACAAAGACGATGGCGCCGCCCAGCAGGGACAGGGGCGTGATCATCTCGCCCAGGACAAAGGCCACCAGCAGGGGGTTCAGAATGGGCTCGATGCCCGCCACCAGGGAGGCCGACACCGGGGAGA
This sequence comes from Ruminiclostridium sp., assembly GCA_021442645.1. Taxonomy (GTDB): domain Bacteria; phylum Bacillota; class Clostridia; order Oscillospirales; family Oscillospiraceae; genus Evtepia. Next base: position 6,404 of record JABUSR010000072.1, on the reverse strand, counting down.
CATACCGGATGCCCGTGGTGAAGAAGATATAGGCGATGCCCAACTGGAACACGCCCAGCACAATGGCTGCCGTCAGGCCGGGGGCGGAGAAATCCGTCTCCTGCAGCAGGAAGGGGAACCCGATAACTGCTCCCATCCCCTGCCCCAGAATCGTGGCAAAGAGGGGGTCGCCGCCGGGAATCTTGTTCATCATGAACACCCAGGCATAACCGACGCCCGACAGGAGGGCCAGGATGTCGCCCACCATGTGCCCGGTGCCCAGGGAGTCCATGAAGAAGCAGGCGATACCGCCGAAGACCACCACGCAGGTAATCAGGTCCAGCCGCCGGGGCTTCTCCTTGAAGAAGAGCATCAGGAACAGGATTACGAACACGGGGGCCGTGAACTGGAGCAGAATAGTGTTGGCCGCCGTGGTCAGCTTATTGGCCGCAGCGTAGAGGGTGGTGGTGGCACACATGGCCACCGCCCCGGCCAGGACGCCGGGGGTAAACTTCAGCTTGCGGTGGGTCACCTTGGCGAAGACCAGCAGGATGCACACGGAGATGATACTGCGGAAGGAATTGATCGACAGGGAATTCCAGGGAATCACCTTCACGCACAGGCCGCCGATGCTGAACAGCACCGAGGCAATAAACACGAACAGCAGTCCCTTTCGAGATGTCATAGCCATGGGGGCTCTCTCCTTTTCTTACGGCGGGCAGATGGTACAACTCCCGGCAGACCGACCGGCCTGCCGGGAGGATTATTACATGGGATGGATAGGGTCTCCCGCTCTCTATTACACGTTTTCCAGGGCCTGGGCCAGGTCAGCGATGATGTCGTCGGCGTCCTCAATGCCCACAGACAGGCGAATCAGGTCGGGGGACACGCCGGCAGCCTCCAGCTCAGCATCAGACATCTGCCGGTGGGTGGCGGAGGCGGGGTGCAGAACGCAGGTCTTGGCATCGGCCACGTGGGTGGCGATGGAGGCCAGCTTCAGCCCGGCCATAAAGGTCTCCGCTGCCTTGCGGCCGCCCTTCACGCCGAAGGTGACCACGCCGCAGGTGCCGTCGGGCATGTACTTCCGGGCCAGCTCGTAGTTCTTGTCGCCCTCCAGGCCGGGGTAGGTGACCCAGGCCACCTTGGGGTGGTCCTTCACGAACTGGGCCACAGCCAGAGCGTTGGCGCAGTGCTGAGGCATCCGCAGATGGAGGGTCTCCAGGCCCACATTCAGCAGGTAGGCATTCATGGGGGCTGCCTGGGCACCGAAGTCACGCATCAGCTGGGCCACAGCCTTGGTGACGAAGGCGCCGCCCAGACCGAACCGCTCGGTATAGGTCACGCCGTGGTAGCTCTCGTCGGGGGTGCACAGGCCGGGGAACTTATCGGGGTACTTGGTCCAGTCAAAGTTGCCGCTGTCCACAATGGCACCGCCCACCTGGTTGGCGTGGCCGTCCATGTACTTGGTGGTGGAGTGGGTCACGATGTCGGCGCCCCACTCGAAGGGACGGCAGTTGATGGGGGTGGGGAAGGTGTTATCGATGATGAGGGGCACGCCGTGGGCATGGGCTGCCTTGGCGAACTTCTCGATATCCAGCACGGTCAGGGCCGGGTTGGCGATGGTCTCTCCGAAGACCGCCTTGGTCTCCGGGCGGAAGGCCGCCTCCAGCTCCTCCTCAGAGCAGTTGGGATCCAGGAAGGTGAAGTTGATGCCCATCCGCCGCATGGTTACGGAGAACAGGTTGAAGGTACCGCCGTAAATGGCAGCAGAGGCCACCACATGGTCCCCTGCGGAGCAGATGTTGAAGATGGCAAAGAAGTTGGCGGCCTGGCCGGAGGAGGTCAGGGTAGCGGCGGTGCCGCCCTCCAGGGCGCAGATCTTGGCTGCCACCCGGTCGTTGGTGGGGTTCTGGAGCCGGGTGTAGAAGTAGCCCTCAGCCTCCAGGTCGAAGAGCTTACCCATGGCCTCGCTGGTAGCGTAGCGGAAAGTGGTACTCTGAATGATGGGGATATTTCTGGGCTCACCGCTCTCGGGCACATACCCGGCATGCAGGCATTCGGTTCCTCTCTTGTAGTCGTTCATGGCCTACAGTCCTCCTTAATATATCGTCTTGGAACGTCTCTTTTTTCCATAAAAAACAGGATAATGTAAGAATTATACTTCTATTCGGTGTTTTGGTCAATCCCCCATTTTCCCTTTTCCCAGGTCGGCGGAGGTCATTCCTCTCCCGGGGGCAGTTGGGTCTGGACGTCCCGGGCGGTCAGACGCTGGTGGTCCCGGTAGGGAATCTGTTCTCCCTCTGCGGTGACGGTCACCGCCTCCACCCCCTCCACCTGGGTCAGGGTCAGCACCACGCTGTAGTCCGCTAGGGTCAGGGCCACCCCGGACAGACTGCCGTAGCGGCCGGAGAGATCCACCGTCAGCAGACCGTTTTCCAGGGTCCAGGACCGCAGGGTGACCCCCTCCGGGATAGTGCGCCGGAGGTTCTCCCCTTCCGGGCCGGCCAGGAGAAGCCCCAGCAGGCCCTCCACCGGGTCCTCTTCCGGCTGGAGCGTTCTCACCTCAGCGTCCAGGGCAGACTCTCCCCCGGACTTGCTGAGAAAATACACGTCGTACCCGGTCTCCTCCGGGCTCTGTCCCGTACAGCCCGGCAGCAGGAGCAGGGCCAGGAGCAGCAGTGGCAGCAGTCGCCTCCTCATGGGTTCTCCTCCTTCCAGGCGGGCAGTTCCACCGTGAACACAGTGCCCTGCTCCTCCCGGGGTGCCACAGAAATCTGGCCCCCGTAGTGGCGCACGCTGTCCCGCACGATGGAGAGCCCCAGGCCGGTGCCGCCGGCCGCCCGAGACCGGGCCTTGTCCACCCGGTAGAACCGCTCGAAGATCCGGTCCATCTCCTCCCGGGGGATGCCAACGCCGGTATCGGCCACCGTCAGGCGGATCCGGTCCTCTGTCCGGGCCGTGGTCACCGTGACGCTGCCCCGGGGCAGGTTGTATTTGATGGCATTTTCCATGAGGTTCCGGAGGATCTGGTCCACATCCTCCCGGCTGCAGACTACCACACAGTCCGCCCCCAGGTCGGTCTCCAGGGTGACCTGGGCCTCTTCGGCCAGGGGTGCCAGCAGTCGGCAGATTTTTTCCACCTCTCCGTTCACCTCCACCGGCTCCCGGACGGCCGTCCGGCCCTCGTCCAGCCGGTTCAGGGTCAGCAGCTCCTGGCTGATGCGGATGAGCCGGTCCGTGGCATCCCCGATATCCCCCACGAATTCCAGGGCAGTATCCCGGTCGATGTTCTCATCCTGAAGGATAGAGTCGGTAAGCAGGCGGATGGAGGCCAGGGGCGTCTTCAGCTCATGAGCGGCGTCGGACACGAACCGCCGCCGCGCCTCCTCCGTCGTCTGGATCCGTCCGGTAAGCTGGTTGAACTCGTCGGCCAGCTGGCCCAGCTCATCCTGCCCCTCCAGGGAGATGCGGTGGGTGTACTCGCCCTCCCGCACCCGTCGGATGCCCGACAGCAGGTGGTTCACCCGTCGGGCCAGGGCCCGGGAAAAGCCCGCAAAGAGGATCAGCACCGCCAGGCAGACCACCAGGGAGACCAGCCGCAGGTTGTGCTGGAGCTCGCCCAGCAGCACCCCCTGGCTGCTGTCGTCCTCGTAGAGGCAGACGGCACCCACCACCGTGTTCCGGGTCATGACCGGCGAGGCCGCCCGGCTGGAAAAGACGCCCTCCCGGTATTCGCTGGCAAAAGCGTCATTTCCCCGCAGAGCCGATACCACCTCCCGGGTCAGGGCATACTTCCCCACCCCGGAGGGCTCCCCGGTGTCATAGAGAACCAGCCCGGCCTCATCGGTGACCAGCATCCGCCGGACCTCCAGGTCCTCCAGGGGCGCAATGGCCTGCTCCACCGTCTCCGGCGTCAGGCCGTCGGCGGTGGTGAGGGAGTTGATTACCAGGGCCGCCTGGTTGTACAGGGCGGTCTGCTGGCTCCGGAACATCAGGTTCTGGGTGGTGATGAGCGGGTAGGTATTCAGCAGGATCAGCAGGGCGGCAATGATGGCCGCATAGCCGATGGCCAGCCGGGTCTGCAGGGACTGCCGTACCTTGGTTCTGTTTTCCTGGCGTGCCACAGGCATCCTCCTCTCCCGTCAGCGTTCTTTGAAGTAATAGCCCACGCCCCACTTGGTGCGGATGAGCCGGGGCTCCGCCGGGTCGTCCTCCACCTTCTCCCGCAGGCGGCGGATATGCACATCCACAGTCCGGTACTCCCCGGTGTATTCATAGCCCCACACCAGGTTCAGCAGCTGTTCCCGGCTGTACACCCGGTCGGGGTTTTTCATCAGCAGTTCCAGCAGGTCGAATTCCCGGGCGGTGAGTTCCACCGCCTCCCCGTCCTTCCAGAGGGTGCGGGAGGCCATGTCCATAGACAGGGGGCCCCGGGTGAGCCGATCCCGCCGTTCCTCCTTCCGGCCGGTGGAGGCCCGCCGGAGGAGTGCCTTCACCCGCGCCTTGACCTCCAGGATATTAAAGGGCTTGGTGATGTAGTCGTCCGCCCCGTATTCAAAGCCCAGGAGCTTGTCCGTATCCTCCCCCCGGGCGGTGAGCATGATGATAGGCACCGTGGAGAAGGTGCGGATCTCCATACAGGCCTCCAGCCCGTCCAGGCCCGGCATCATCAGGTCCAGGATGATCAGGTCATAGTCCGTGGCCCGAGCCAGTTCCACAGCCTCCCGCCCGTCGTAGCCCACATCCACCTGGTACCCATCGTTCTCCAGGTTGAAGCGGATACCCTTCACCATCACTTTTTCGTCGTCAACGACCAGGATTCGTGCCAAAGCAGCTTCCTCCTTCCTCTTTTGCCTTGCCTCATACAGTCACATAGGGCCGGATGTCAGATAGGATCTTCTCCCCGATGCCCGACACCGATATCACATCATCCACCGTGCGGAAGGGTCCGTTCTCCTCCCGCCAGGCCACGATGGCTGCGGCCTTTTTCTCCCCGATGCCGGGCAGACGGGTCAGATCCTCCGGGGAGGCCGTGTTCAGATTCAGCAGTTCCCCCTCCAGGATACCGGGGGCGTCGGGCTTCTCCGGGGCGGAGATCTCCCGCCCCGTATCCTCCACCGTCACCATCGTAACCCCTGCCTCCGGCTGGGAAATCCGGAACCACAGGAGGGTCCCCAGGACAAACACCAGCGTGAGTGCCAGGACCACCCACTCCAGGAGATTTATTTTCTGAAAAACACGCCGCATCGACCTTCCCCCCATTGCGTCCCTTCCTGTCCGTATGCTATAATAGTGTTTCAAGTATACCATACTCTTGGCCGCCGGTCTTTTTCGGGGCCGTTTATGTTATTATACCATGGGTTGGGAAGGTTTCCTATGAAAAAAACACGGATCCGCATCTTTTCTTTACTTTTGACCGTCACGGTCCTGGCAGGGCTCCTCTGCCCCTTTGCCGGTGCCGTTGAATATAAGGGCGTGGAGCCCATCACCGTTGATGCCACCGCCTCCCTGCTGATCGACATGTCCACCGACCAGATTCTCCACGAATCCAATGCGGAGGAACGGCGCTACCCCGCCAGCATCACCAAGGTCATGACCGGCCTGCTGACTCTGGAGGCCATCAGCCGGGGCGAACTCACCATGGACACCGTGGTCACCGTCTCCTCCGACGCACTCACGGACATCACCGACGACTCCTCCACCGCCAACCTCATGGCCGGCGAGGAGGTCACCGTCCACGACCTGCTCTACTGTCTGCTGGTGGTCTCCGCCAATGAGGCCGCCAACATCCTGGCCATGACGGTCTCCGGGGATGTCCCCACCTTCGTGGACCTGATGAACCGGAGGGCTGAGGAGCTGGGCATGAAGAACACCCACTTCGCCAATCCCCACGGCCTCCACCACCCCGATCACTACACCACGGCTTATGACATCTACCTCATGTGTAAGGAGGCCATGACCCACGCCCCCTTCCGGGAGATCGTCTCCACCGGCCAGTATACCACCGCCGCCACCAATCTATCCGGGCCTCGGACCCTCTATAACACCAATGCCCTGCTGGCCCGCTTCAAGTACGCCGGCTATGTCTACAGCGGCACCATCGGCATCAAGACCGGCAGCACCCCCGAGGCGGGCTACTGCCTGGCCGCTGCCGTCAAAAAGAACGGCGTCACCCTGGTCTCCGTGGTCCTGGGCTGCACCAACCCCGAAAACGGCACCAAGGTCGACCGGCGTCAGTTCGCCGAGAGCCGTCGCCTGCTGGACTGGGGCTTCACCAACTTCACCTCTGCCACCCTGCTGAACGCTGACACCTATCTGGAGGAGGTCCCCGTGAGCAACTCCTTTGAGGCCAGCCATGTGGTCGTCCGGCCCGTGGAGAGCGTAAAGCAGCTGATTCCCGGGGCCTTTGACCCCAACAAAGTGGA
>JABUSR010000018.1 GCA_021442645.1 Ruminiclostridium sp. | reverse complement strand
CCCGCTGTGGCCCTGGCCATGAACATGATCGCCCTGACCAGCCGCATCACCCGCACCACCATGATTGAGCAGCTGAATTCCGACTACATCCGCACGGCTACGGCCAAGGGCCTCCCCCGGCGGCAGGTGGTGTTCAAGTACGCCCTGAAAAATGCCATGATTCCCATCATCACCGTCACCTCCATCCAGGTGGGCACCATGCTGGTGGGGGCCGTGCTGGTGGAGAGCGTCTTCGCCATGGGCGGCCTGGGCGACCTGCTCATCACCGGCATCAAAACCGCCGACTACCCTGTGGTCCAGGGTGTCACCCTGCTGCTGGTCTTCCTCTTCCTGTGCATCAACCTGCTGGTGGACATCCTCTATGCCGTCCTGGATCCCCGGATCCGCATGAAGTAAGGAGGGAAACGATATGTTCAGTGCATTCATCGGCCACGGCCCTCTTTACCGTTCCAAGAAGAAAAAGAATGTGGGAAAGCTCTTCACCCCGGCGGTGGCAGTGGCCACCGGCCTGCTGGCGGTAATCCTGCTGTGCTGCATTCTGGCCCCGGTCATCGCCCCCTATCCCCCCAACGCCCAGGACCTGACCCAGGTCCTGGCCAAGCCCTCCCCGGCGCATCTCTTCGGCTGTGATCAGAACGGCCGTGACATCTTCTCCCGGGTCCTCTACGGCGGCCGGTCGGCCCTTCTGAGCGCCCTGGGCGTGGTGGCCATCTCCATGATTATCGGCATCCCCCTGGGCCTGGCCTCCGGCTATAAGGGCGGGCTTATCGACACCGTCATCATGCGCTGCTGCGACGTGCTGCTGTCCTTCCCCTCCCTGCTGCTGGCCTTCATCCTGGTGGCCGGTCTGGGCCGCAACACCTTCAATGCCGTGCTGGCCCTGGGCATCGTGTACGTGCCCATGCTCACCCGCCTGACCCGGTCCCTGACCATGGTGGAGAAAAACAAGGTCTATGTCTCCGCCGGAATTTCCCTGGGCTACTCGGATAACCGCATCATCTACCGGCACATCCTGCCCAACTGCATCTCCACCATCCTGGTGCAAATTACCCTGGACATCGCCTATGCCATCCTGGACCTGGCCTCCCTGTCCTTCCTGGGTCTGGGCACCCAGCCCCCCCAGGCCGATTGGGGCGCCATGCTGGACGAGGGCCGCTCGGTGCTGCTTATCAACCCCCTGCTGTCCCTGATCCCCGGCCTGGTCATCGTGGTGGTGGTGGTCTCCCTGAACATCTTCAGCGACGGCCTGCACCAGTACCTGGACCAGTCCCAGACCGCCCTGCCCAGCTTCCGCAAGTACGAGAAGAAGCTGCTGAAAAAGAAATCCAAGGAGGGAGGCGTGCCGGTTGGATAACCTGCTGGAAATCAAAGACCTGACGGTGGAACTCATGTCCACCCGAGGCATCGTCTACGCCCTGTCGGGCATTGACCTGGCCATCCGGCCCGGCGAGATCCACGGGGTTGTGGGGGAGTCCGGCTGCGGCAAGTCCATGACTGCCAAGTCCATCCTGCGGCTCCACAACCCCCAGCGCAGCCGTATAGGGGGCTCCATCCTCTTTGAGGGCAGGGAGCTCCTGTCCCTGCCCAACCGGGAGATGGAAAAACTCCGGGGCACGGAGATTGCCATGATCTTCCAGGACCCCATGACCTCCCTGAACCCCCTCATGACCATCGGCGACCAAATCGCCGATATGTACTGCTACCACACGGGCGCCAACAAGGACGAGGGCCGTGCCCGGGCCATGGAGCTGCTCTCCCTGGTGGGCATCGAGCCCGCCGAGAAGCGGTGCGGCCAGTACCCCTTTGAGCTCTCCGGCGGGATGCAGCAGCGGGTGATGATTGCCATGGCCATCGCCTGCTCCCCCAAGCTCCTTATCGCCGACGAGCCCACCACCGCCCTGGACGTGACCATCCAGGCCCAGATCCTGGAGCTGCTCCAGAAGCTCTCCGCCGACCTGGGCATGAGCATCCTGCTCATCACCCACAACTTCGGCGTGGTGGCTGAGACCTGCGACCGCGTCTCCGTGATGTACGCCGGCAAGGTGGTGGAGACGGGGGAGACCCGTGCCCTCCTGCGGGGGGCCAGGCACCCCTACAGCCGGGCCCTCATCGCCTCCATCCCCGGGGGCGGGGCCAAGGGCAGCCGGCTGGAAACCATCCCCGGCGCTCCCCCGGCCCTGTTCGAGCCCCCCCTGTCCTGTATGTTCGCCCCCCGGTGCCCCTACGCCGACGACACCTGCCGCGGGAGCTACCCCGGCATGAGAGACTGCGGCAACGGGCACCTGGCCGCCTGCTTTAAGCCCCTGGAAAGCGAGGTGGGACCCCGATGAGTGAACCTGTAATCCGCGTGGAAAATCTGGTGAAGGCGTTCCCCGTATCGGGCAAGAAGACCCTCCACGCCGTGAACGGCGTCTCCCTGTCCGTCCCCAAGGGTGCCATCTTCGGCATCGTGGGGGAGTCGGGCTGCGGCAAGTCCACCCTGGGCCGGTGCATGCTCCGGCTGGAGACCATCACCGGCGGCACGGTGACCTTCCAGGGCCGGGACATCACGAACCTGTCCGGCCGGGACCTGCTTCCCCTGCGCCGGAACATGCAGATGATCTTCCAGAACCCCTACGGTTCCTTTAACCCCAAGCAGAAGATCGGCTCTGCTCTGGGGGAGGTGGCCCATGTCCACAAAATGCCCGCCGGGGAGGCCCAGGAGAAGATCCGCTATCTTCTCCACCAGATCAACCTGCCGGAGGACACCCTGCTGCGCATCCCCAGCGAGATGTCCGGCGGCCAGCTCCAGCGGCTGGCCATCGCCCGGGCCCTGCTGCTGGACCCGGCCTTCATCGTGGCCGACGAGCCCGTCTCCGCTCTGGATGTGTCCGTCCAGGCCCAGATCCTGAACCTGATGCTGGACCTGCGGGAGACCTTCTCCCTGACCATGCTCTTCATCTCCCATGAGATGACCGTGGTGCGTCACCTGTGCGACCGGGTGGCCGTCATGTACCTGGGCAACGTGGTAGAGACCGCCGAGACCGAAGAGCTCTTCGGCAACCTGCTGCACCCCTACACCCAGTCCCTGATGTCTGCCATCCCCAGCCTGGACCCCGACCGCAAAAAGCAGCGCATCCATCTGCAGGGCGACATCCCCAGCGCCATCGATCTGCCCCCCGGCTGCCCCTTTGCCGACCGCTGCGCCCGGTGTCAGGACCTCTGCCGCCAGAGCAAGCCCGACCTGCGGGATGTGGGCGGCGGCCATATGGTGGCCTGTCACCTAGTGTGACCCCATTCGTTCGTACCGGCCCCCGGGCCGATCGAAAATAAACTTATCAGGAGGAAAGAATCATGAAAAGATTTTCCCGGCTCCTTGCTCTGCTCATGTGTGCAGCCATGATGTTCACCCTGCTGACCGCCTGCGGCGGCAACAGTGACAACGGCGGCGACACCGCAGAAAAGGACACCTTCACCATCGCTCTGGACAGCGATATCGTGAAGCTGGACCCCGCATTCGCCTACGACTTCACCACCAACCCCGTGGTGAATCAGATCACCCAGGGTCTGCTGACCTTCGATGAGAACAACGAGCTGCAGCCCATGCTGGCCTCCAGCTGGGAGCAGACCGACGACGTCACCTATGTCTATCAGATCCGTGACGACGTGACCTTCTCCGACGGCTCCGCCATGACCATGGAGGACGTGCTCTTCTCCCTGGAGCGCACCCGTGACCCCGAGACTGCCTCCTACCTGGGCTGGATGTTTGACAACGTGGATACCATCGAGCAGACCGGCGACTGGGAGCTGACCGTCACCCTGTCTCAGCCTGACGCCGCCTGGCAGTATGTGCCCGGCACCACCGCCTGCCACATCATCAGCAAGGCCTTTGCCGAGTTCGTCGGCGACAACCTGGGCTCCCCCGACGGCGGCCTGATGGGCACCGGCCCCTACAAGTTCGTCTCCTGGCAGAACGGTACCAGCGTGGAGCTGACCCGCAACGAGAACTACTGGGGTGAGGACGCCGGGTACTACGACAACCTGGTCTTTAAGATCATCACCGAGGACACCACCCGTGTGACCGCCCTGCAGACCGGCGACGTGGACTGCACCGTGGCTCCCCCCGAGTCCATGCTGGACGTGATGAAGGGCGACGACAACCTGGTCCTGACCTCTTCCCCCGGCTTCGGCGTCACCTTCCTGGCCTTCAACACCGAGCGGGCCCCCTTCGATGACCCCAACGTCCGCAACGCCATCTACACCGCCATCGACCTGGACACCATCTATGAGACCCTGATCAAGGGCGCCGGCGAGCCCTCCACCGCTCTGCCCAACTCCTCTGCCCTGTTCGGCACCGAGTCCGCCGCCTGGGCTGACTACGCCGCCAAGGCTCCCCAGCACACCTATGACGTGGACGCCGCCAAGGCCCTGCTGGCTGAGGCCGGCTATGCCGACGGCTTCGAGTGCGCCATCACCATCAGCGACAACAGCCTGCGCAACACCATCGCCCTGGCCATCCAGGAGCAGCTGGCTGAGGTGGGCATCACCGTAAGCATCAACAAGGTCTCCACCGATGAGCACACCGCCTATCAGTTCGGCGAGATCCTGGACGCCGAGGGCCACCGCGACTATGACATGATCATGGCCGGCTGGGAAGCTGACTACCCCGATCCCTCCGGCAACCTGCTGCCCCTGTGCCAGGGTGAGAACAGCTCCAACGCTGCCGCCTACAACAACGAGCAGGTCACTGCCCTGCTGAACCAGCAGAACCAGCTCAGCGACCCCGTGGCCCGCAACGACCTGATGTTCCAGGCCCTGGACATCGTCACCGCTGAGAACCCCTATATCTACCTGTACTATCCTGTGAAGAACATTGCCATGAACAAGGCCTATGAAGGCGTTTCCATGAACGCCTCCTGGATCTGGAACATCCACTTCCAGGACGTCCACCCCGTGGCATAAGACAGAAATCAGCAAGCAGCCCGCTGCTGTCCACAGGCCGCCCGTCCCCAGACGGACGGCCTGTGGCTTTGAGCGGAAAAGGAGGAACGCCGGATGGATATCATCTTTTACAACGGCACGGTGCGCACCATGACCGGGCGGACGGAGACTGCCCTGGCCGTGGCGGGAGACCGCATCGCCCTGGTGGGCAGCGACGAAGCTGTCCTGGCCCGGGCCCTGCCCACCACCCGCCGAATCGACCTGCAGGGCCGGTGCGTCCTGCCCGGCTTTGTGGACACCCACATGCACCTGCTTCTAACCGGCCTGGGCATGCAGATCCTGGACCTGCGGGGGGTGACCTCCCCGGAGGAGATCGTGGCCCGGGGCCGGGCCTATATGTCGGAACGGGACCTGCAGCCCGGTGAGTGGATCTTCGGCTTCGGCTTTGACCACAACCTGTTCGACCCCCCGGTACTGCCGGACGGAGCCGTGGCAGAGGCCATCACCTCGGACCACCCCATCGTGCTGGACCGCATCTGCGGCCATGTGGCCGCCGCCAACGCCCTGGCCCTGAAGCTGGCCGGCTTTGACGGGACCACGGAGATTCCCGGCGGCGTGCTGGACAAAGACGGGAACGGCCGCCTCACCGGCGTGGTGCGGGAGGCCGCCCTGGACCGGCTGAAAAAGGCGGCCCCCCGGTTCGACCGGGCGTGGGTGGCCGCCACGGTGGAGCGCACGGGCAAGCACCTGGCCGCCGTGGGCCTCACCGGCGTCCACAGTGACGATCTTGCCGCCGTGGGTACCGACTGGCCCACCCTGCAGGGTGCCTTCCGGGACCTGGAGGCCCGAGATGCCCTCTCCGTCCGCCTGTGGCAGGAGTGGGAGGCCCCCCGCCCGGAGGACCTGCGCCGGGATGTGCTGAGCCAGCCCCTGCGCTCCTTCCAGGGTAGCCCCTGGCTGAAGGTGGGTAACATCAAGCTCCTGGCCGACGGCAGCCTGGGGGCCCGCACCGCCTGGCTGCGGGAGGACTACAGCGACGACCCCGGCAACTGCGGCGTGGCCGTATACGCCCAGGAGGAGCTGGACGAGCTGGTGGCCCTCTGCCACGAGAACGACCTGCAGGTGGCCTGCCACGCCATCGGCGACGGGGCCCTGGCCGCCTTTGTGTCTGCCGTGGAAAAGGCCGGGGCCGCCTGCCCCAAGGCCCTCCGCCACCGGGTGGTCCACTGCCAGTTCGGGGACCGGGCCCTCTATGAGAGGATGGCCGCCCTGGGCATGGGGGCCGACGTGCAGCCCGCCTTCGTCCCCTCAGACGCCCCCCTGGTCCCCTCCCGGATGGGAGAGGCCCGCACGGCAGAGTCCTACGCCTGGAAGACCCTGCTGGACCTGGGCGTGGTGTTGGGCGGCGGCTCCGACTCCCCCGTGGAGAGCTTCGCCCCCCTGTGGGGCATCCACTGCGCCGTGAACCGACCCGGAAACCCGGAGGAGGCGGGAGCTCCCTTCCTGCCCCGGGAGGCCCTCTCCCCGGAGGAGGCCCTCTCCCTCTATACCACGGGCCCGGCCAGGCTGGCCAACGCGGAAGAGGAGCTGGGGACCCTGGAGGCCGGGAAGCTGGCCGACCTGGTCATTCTTGCAGCGGATCCTGTCACGGCTGACCCAGGCACCATCAAGGACATCCCCGTGGTGCTCACCATGGCGGGCGGGCGGATAACCTATGAGAAATAAGGGGTTTTCCCCCCTGAAGGGGGAAATAGGCAAGTTTTTCCCTCTACTTTTTCAACAAAATAATGCAATTTAGTTCTGAACATATTGCAATTTTCCACAACTTCGGGTATACTGTTTTTGAATCTTCGAGTAGCGAGGGACGAATATGTATCAAGTAATTATCGTAGAAGACGATCCCATGGTCGCCGAAATCGACAAACAGTATGTGGAGCATAACAATAAAATGGCCATTGCCGGGGTCTTTCACAACGGGCAGGAGGCGCTGGACTTCGTCCGCACCCACCCGGTGGACCTCATCATGCTGGATTATTTCATGCCCGTGATGGACGGCCGCACCTTCCTGATGAAGCTCCGGGCCGAGGGCATCCTGGCCGACGTGATCATGGTCACCGCCGCCAGCGAGGCAAAAAACGTCAGCGAGCTCTACTCCTACGGCGTTTCGGACTACCTCATCAAGCCCTTTGACTATAACCGGTTCCAGACGGCCCTGCAGAAGTTTGTGTCCCGGCGGGAAGCCTTTACCGGGGACAAGGCCTTCAACCAGGAGGAGCTGGACAAGGTCATCTCCCCCGATAACCCCCGGAGCAGCCACTTTGTGGATAAGGGCATCCATCCGGTCACCCTGGAGATTATCTGCTCCTTCCTGCGGGAGCACAAGAGCGAGAAGCTCTCCATCGAGGATATCGCCAAGAACGTCTCCCTCTCCCGGGTGACCCTGCGGCGGTATATGAACTACCTGATTGACAAGAACAGTGTCATCGGCGGGGTGGACTACTCCACCGGCGGCCGCCCCTCTGCCGTGTACACCTATATCGGCAAGTAAGGCACACAAAACAAAGGAAATTTTTAAGGGCAGCCGAAAGGCTGCCCTTAGACTTTTGGAAAAAAACTGCGGTTTTTCCCAAAAGTGAGGGCTGAGGGGCGGAGGAAAGGCTTTCTTCTCTCTCCCTCAGTCAAAATTGGAAATTTTTGACAGCTCCCTCGTCAGAGGGAGCCAGTGTAGAACC
>JABUSR010000049.1 GCA_021442645.1 Ruminiclostridium sp. | reverse complement strand
ATTAGCCTCAAAGGGAAAGGATATGGTTGAAAAATAGCAGTTCCCATATTATAATCGAACAAGAAAGGGTTTATGTATTGCTGACAGAGACGGGGAATGACAAAATGAGTTGTAATGAGAGGCGTTCGGCCGGTAGGCTCCTGAAGGTAACGGCAGTCGTTTGGATGGTACTGTATTTTCTGAACCTGCTGCTGCCGGACGGGCTTGCATTCAGAGTATTCGACCCCTATGTGGACGAACTGTATTCCAGGCTGGCCTGTGGGAATCATATCTGGTTGGTCATACTCAAATGGATGAGCGATTCGGCCTTTGTTTTTTTGCCCCTTGCGGTCTTTACCGACAGAAAAACATTCGCACGCATCGTAAGCCTATTCGTGCTGCCGGTGGCGATCATCTGCCTGCTGTGTACGAACAGTTTCATGGCGGTCATCTTTGACCAGTTGTCCGACGGCACGTATATTGGAGCAGGGCTCAGACTGCTTCGCTTCTTCGATGAGGAGGCCGCTGCAGTCTTTCTGGACAGGGGGCTTAGGACCGGTTATTATGTGGTTATGTATCTCCTTGAGATTGGCGTCTCGGTGGGGGTCTTGCTCTCAAGCAGAAAAGGTCTGAGATTCGAAAACAGGAAAAGCGTTTGTAAGTTCTTCGAGGTGCTTGTGTTCTTCGTTGCCATCAGCATGCCCGTGTATGCGCCCATGTATATCGGCAGGGGCTATGGAGACTCTGATTCTTTCTGGGCGTTCAAGGCCTTTTCGCCTGCACAGCTTGCATGGGTTATTGCCACTGTCATATTGGGCGTGGCGATCTATCAGGCGCTGAAGAGACATAGCAGGGAAGAAAAATATATCGTGATGGTTGGTATTACGCTGGCCATGTTCTACCAGTTCAATGGTCTGCTCACCTTCTTCGGCGAGCTGGTCGCCCACAGGTTTCCGCTGCAGCTGTGCAATATCGCAGCTGTGATTTATCTCATTACGCTTCTCACCAAAAACAGAGCCTTCTCTCGCTTCATGGTCATTACCAATGTCCTTGGGGCTATCCTCGCCTATGTGTTCTGTGACAGTTCTTCCTATGGTATGACCTACATTATGAATGTGCACTATATTGCGCAGCATACTTGGGTAGTCCTTGTCCCCATCCTGTGCCAGGCGCTGGGAATCTTTGAGCCGCTGGAGCGACGGGATATCAAGAGTCTGTTTACAGGGTACAATGTCTATTACTTCTTCATCTTTATCGTCGGCGGTATCTTCACGGGGCTGTTGGAGCTGACCGGAAACGATTTCTGGTCCTGCAACTATCTCTATATGTTTGATAAAGAGGCTTCCTCGAACCTGCTGCCCTTCATAGCGCCCCTCTTTGACTGCAAGATAACGCTCTTCGGATTCTTCCCCATTACACTGGTAGAGCCCGTGGTCTACCTCGTGTTCTTGGGCCTTTCCGTGGCCGCATTTTACCTTGTGTACCTGCTTAGTAAACGAAAGAAAAGCGGCAGACCGAAGACCGCGTTGCAATGATCCGCCGGGGGAAAGTGGCTCGGGTCCGGCAGCGCCCTGCTCTGCCGGCGCAACTGTGAGAGGCCCGCAAAGGGCCGAGGATGGTATTGTGCGGGGATGCCGTTATCAGGTTCTGCACAGGCGTCTTATCAAGTTCCCCCACCTTTGAGGCTTTAAAATGTATATTTTATTGAAATACGTTTTTCGAAATATCATAAAAAACATATCAAGAAGTGTCATGATTCTGCTGTCACTGATTCTTGTCTCGGCCGTGTTCTATCTCACGCTTGCGACGAATAACGATGTAAAGGCTGGTGCGACTGTTCTGGCAGACGGCGTGACCATGGGGTATGATATGGTGTTTTTCGATCCGATGGGCCGCAGCGCAGACACCGAGAGCTTCCCGGAGCATGAAAGGGAGATCGCCCTGCGTGCAGACTATGTCATGCTCGGGGATAAACAGGCCTGTATTATTTCCGGAAATATCAAAGATGTGGTCGAGGAAAAACTCATCGAGATTACCGAGCGTGATAAAAGCTACGACCCTCTTGGCGATGAGCAGATTATCATGCTGCGCTCCAGTGCCCTTTGGCTGGGGTATGAGCTTGGTGATACCGTACATACACAGGCGGGGGATTTTGTGCTGACCGCCTATTTCGAATCCCTGGGCGTTTTTGACTTTAACCAGCCGGGGCTTATTGAGGCCTTTGCACCGAGCACGGAGAGCGAACCGACGGACATGGAGCTTTCCGACAACCTGTTTATCTTAGATGTTTGCGACGAAGACGCGCTTGAGGAAAATTTAGAGGAATTACGGGAGGAATACGAGGACGCGTCGATATATTCTATCAGCACCTGGTCGGACTCTGGCCTTTTTGTCCAGCTGACCGACATCCTCTTCGTGTTTTCCATTCTCGTTGCGTTGCTCGCGACCTACATCATCTATTCGACGCAGTCCCTGATGATTGAGTACCGTTTGCCGACACTGATAACCTTTCGATCTGTCGGCACTACAAAGGTTAAGACCGATTTGCTGCTTGCACTGGAAAATATTATGTATTCCAGTATCTCATCGGCTTTCGGTATCCCCTTGGGGTATCTTGCCCACCGCTTTGCCAGGGAGACGATGGGCCTTGCGGCACCGCACCTTTTCTATGCGCAAAGTGCACTGCTGACATTTGTGTTTACCAATCTTCTCTCCGTTGTCGTAATCCTTGCCAATGTGGTATCGAAGACGGGAAAACAGACGTTGAGAGAGATGATGTTTCCTGCAACTGCCAACGCTGCAAAGCCCCCAAAAGCGGGGCTGTTCTGCGGGATTGCCCTGCTGGCGGCTTCATTTTTGACGGCGTTATACAATAGTAGCCTGTCTATGCCGCTGTTGATCGGGGAGCTTTTGACAGCCAGCGTTGGCGGCCTGCTTATCGCCAACCCGCTGTGCTCATATATATCCGGGCCCCTGTCAAGGCTCGTCCTGCACCTGAGAGTGAGGCACAGCAGCCGCTCGCTGGGTGCCATATGGCTGGGCTGTAAAAATCTTGAGGTGAACAGGATCAACAGAAAGTCCTGCATGCTCGTCGCTGCGGCGCTGTCCATTGTAACGGTGATTTACTTCTCCATGGGATCCGTAAGCTCTTTTTATGAGGAATATACGGACAACTATCCCTTTCAAATCATCATCAAGAACGGAGACGACTTTTACCGCGATTACAGCTTCCTAAACGATGTAGAGGGCGTTGATCATATCATATTTGAATATTGGAATTATACGCCTTCAAGTGTCAACGGTAATCAGGAGGAGACTGTCTGGGCAGCATCCATAGACGGCTTCTCCGGCGGGATTAAATTTGAGGACGATACGGCCCCTTCACTTGTGGGAAACGAAGCCCTGGTCGATGAGTTTTTTGCAAAAACCAACGGGCTGAAGGTCGGCGACACCATCACTATGACCAGCCATTACCTCGATGAGAGCACCATTGAGGTGAAGCTTGTCGGCGTCTGCGACAGCTCGGTCGCCAATACGTCAAGAAACTCCTTCCTTTTCAACCACGAATTCTATCTGGAGTCCTGGGAGGGGTGTCCCGCTCTGATCGGCGTATTCACAGAAGACGGTGCGGATGTGGATGTCGTTATTAACAGCCTGCAAAATACGCTTGCAGCGCATACAGGAACCTATCATTCCGTAAGAAGTGTTGCTGAATTTGTAAACGCCGACATGGAAACGGCCCGGACGGCAGTCCTCTCCATCGTTGCGATCCCGATTTTTACGATCCTCATCGCTCTGGTAGGGCTTGTGGATAATCAGCTTTTGATCTTCAATCAGAGAAAACGGGAATATGCAGCACTGAGCTCGACCTCTATGGAACTGTCCCAGATAGGGCTGATGCTTGTTTCCGAGCTTGCAGTCACGCTTATCCTTGGCGGCCTGCTGGGCATACTGCTGAGCATATGGCTGATTAAGATATTACGGGACATCATCGCTGTGACGATCCTCTATATAAATGTGACGATTAGAGCGAAGGAGGTCCTGATAGGGGTGGGTTCCCTGCTTGTCCTGACCGCTCTGACATCCCTGTTCCCGCTTTACAAGCTGAAGAAAATGAATGTGTCGAGGGAGATCCAGTATGAATGATATAATAGTCAGAGTGAACGATCTGAATAAGACATTCAATGCCGGAAAAGGAAACGAGGTCCCCGTTCTGAAGGGGCTGTCCTTTGAGATCAAACGGGGAGATTTTGTCTCTGTCATGGGCCCATCCGGCTGCGGGAAATCCACGCTTTTTTATCTTATCAGCGGCTTGGATAAGCCCGACAGCGGATATATCGAACTGTGCGGTAAGGATATTTCAAAGATGCGCGACGGGGAAATCAGTCGGTTCAGGCGCAGCGATGTTGGCTTTATTTTTCAGTTTTATAATCTGATACCAAATCTGACCGTCAAGGAGAATATCCTTCTGCCGGTTATCATGAGCGGGAAGAAAATCAAAGATTACCGTAACAGACTGGACGAGCTTTTGGAAACCGTCAATATGCGCGAAAAGGCAGCGGCCTTCCCTGCGGAACTTTCCGGCGGCCAGCAGCAGAGAGTTGCAATAGCAAGGGCCCTCATCGCCTCGCCGCAGATCATACTCGCGGATGAGCCCACAGGCAACCTTGACGAGCGGTCGAGCGTCGAGGTCATGGAGCTGTTTCAAAGGATAAACCGAGAGGATGGAATCACCATTATTCAGGTGACGCACAGCCGGGAGATGGCCGCCTATGGAACATCCGTCCTGCATATGAAGGACGGACAGTTCATACAGAGCAAACAGGACAGCGTCCCCTACCTTGCACAATAAAGCTGATTCGTCTTTATGACTGAATAAATACCCCGGTATTTTTCAGGTAGTGAAACATTCCATTTGCGGGAGCTGCCCGGGGGAGGTGAGCCTTTGAACAAGCGAGAACTTCTGGACCGATTCGCTCGGAACGGAGACCAGCGGCTCCTGCTGGCGCGGGTCCTGGACCAGCAGCAGCGGGCAGAGCAGAGAGGGGTCCCGACCCACACGGGATTTCTCTCCCCGGCGGAGCAGGCCCAGAGCGCCGACATCCTCATGGCGGCCGCCCCCCGGCAGGGGATCCTCTTCGGGGGATATCCGGAGGCCGAACGGAAGCTGTGGGCCTTCCTGCCCGACTGGATGGAGGAGGAGACCTGGCAGATGGGCGAGGACTGCCCCGTCTGCGCCCTGGAGGTAAAGGTCCCCAGGGAGGCCGACCTCTCCCACCGGGACTATCTGGGATCCCTCATGGGCCTGGGGCTCACCCGGGAGAAACTGGGAGACATCCTGCTCACCGAGGGCGGGGCCCAAATCCTGGTCCTGCGGGAGGCACTGCCCATTCTCCTTTCCCAGTGGGAGAAGGCCGGGCGGTACCCGGTGCGGCTGAGGGAACTCCCTCTGGAGGGGCTGACCCCTGCGCCGGGAGAAGTAAAGCAGGTCCGGGCTACCGTGGCCACCCAGCGGCTGGACGCAGTGTTGGCGGCGGGATTCTCCATTCCCCGGAGTCGTGCGGCTGAGCTGATCCGGGCAGGCCGGGTGATGGTCAACCACCGCCCCTGTGAAAAGGGGGACAAAGCCCTGGGGGCCGGTGACGTGCTCACTTGCCGGGGCCTGGGGAAGTGCGTCCTCACCCAAGTGGGAGGGACATCCCGCCATGGCAGGACCATCGTGGAGTTGGAACGATACATTTGATATATGGAAAGGAACCAAGGACTATGACCGAAGAGAAGATTGCCCGCATCAACGAGCTGGCCCGGAAGAGCAAGGCCGAGGGCCTGACCCCGGAGGAAAAGGCCGAGCAGGCCGAACTCCGGAAGGAATACCTGGCTGATATCCGCAAGAGTCTGGAAGCCCAACTGGAAAACATCTACTTTGTGGAGGAAGACGGCTCCCAGACCAAGCTTGGCAAAAAGGGACAGGGCCCCCTGTCCTGATCTGTGTTATGTGTTCGCCCTGAGCGAAGAAAATAAGGAGGAATGACCCATGCCCAGTATGTACGTTAACGTGTCCAAGATGGACCAGGAAAAGAAGAATGTCCTGGTGGAGAAGCTGTACGACGCAGCCGCCCCTGTTCTGAAGGCACCCCACATTTACACCTTCGTCAAGGAGTACGAGACGCTGTACGAGAACGGAAAGCCCGTGGCCGACCAGAAGATGGTGGTGGTCAACATCGAGGCCGGCCCCACCAAGGAGGAGAAGGTCAACAGCCTGGCAGAGAATATGCTGGGTGCCGTGAA
Source organism: Ruminiclostridium sp. (assembly GCA_021442645.1). Taxonomy (GTDB): domain Bacteria; phylum Bacillota; class Clostridia; order Oscillospirales; family Oscillospiraceae; genus Evtepia. The sequence goes on along the minus strand of JABUSR010000049.1, from coordinate 1,461 downwards.
GGAGGTCCTGGGTGAGGACAAGAATCTCACCGTAGTCTTCCATGACAACGGCCTGGACCGCATCGCCATCGGCGGCAAGACTATTGCAACATCCATGGCAAAGAAGTGAAAATCTGACAGAAAAAAGAAGCCTCCCTAGCTGTTGGACCGAACCGTGAAAAACGGACAATAGACAAAACGCCCCCTATGTAGGAAAATAGACTACATAGGGGGCGTTACTATGACAAAGCAAAAACTGCGAGATAATGAAGCAATTATCATAGCAATGAGGGAAGCCGGAAAGAGTCGGCGAGAAATAGCGGAAGAATTGGGATTAACGAAAGAGCAGATAAAGAACTGGGTAAATCGGTACAACAGAAGGATAGAGAAGCAGGCAAAAGGAATACCAACTCTACCAACAGGACGCCCACGAAAAGATTACGAGCTTACGGAAGAAAACAAGGTAGAGTATTACAAGCGGCAGATAAGATTGGCCAAAAGTGAGAATAAACGCTTAAAGATGGAAAACGAACTTATGCGGGATTTTCTCTCGCTTACCGGAAAGGAGTGAGGGCCAGCGTCAAGTATAAGGTTATCTACCGTCATCGGGAGAAGTACGGTATCAGCGAAATGTGCCGTTTCTTCGACGTTTCCCGCAGCGGGTACTACGATTACGTCCGTCGCATGGATGTTCCCGCAAAGGATCTGCCGTTGGCCGAGAAAATCAGAGAATGCCAGACAGAGTGCAGGAACACCTATGGTTACCGACGAGTGCATATCTGGTTAGAGCGGAACGGCATACATTGCAATCCCAAAACGGTACTTCGGGTAATGAATAAGTACAATCTGTTGTCCGTTATCCGCAGAAAACGGTATGTAAAGTACGGAGAAACTCTGCACCGCTATCCCAACCTGCTGAACAGAAACTTCACGGCGGAACACCCAAACCAGAAATGGGCAACGGATATCTCTTACATTCGCACCGGGCAGGGATTCCTCTATCTTTCCATCATCCGTGATCTGTACGACAACAGTATTGTGGCCTACAACACCGGTTCGAAGCAGAACATCAATCTGGTGTTGAACACGATCAAAGCTGCCAGGAGAAAGGAAAAGGTCACTGCAGAGTTGCAGCTCCACAGTGACCAGGGCTTTCAATACACATCGCAAGCATATTTCAAGCTGACTCAACGATACGGCATAACTCCGTCGATGTCAAGACGCGGTAACCCTTATGACAACGCGTTGGCTGAAAACTTCTTCTCCATTCTCAAAACAGAGTGCATCTACCGCACTAAGATCGCCACGCTGGCAGAAGCGAGAGAGCTAATCGACGATTTCATCTTCTTCTACAACAACCAGCGTATCCAGACCAAAACAAAACTGACGCCTCTGGAATTGAGACGCCAGTATGTTGCTTAAAATTTCATATCCCTACACAGGGGGCTTTTTTGTGCTGTCCGTATAATCTGGGGCGGTCCA
>JABUSR010000086.1 GCA_021442645.1 Ruminiclostridium sp. | reverse complement strand
CCGTCCTCATAGACGGCCAGGTTGCGGACACCCCGCTGGTTGGGGATGGAGCGATACTTATCAAGCTTCCGGTCGGAGGTGATGAGCTCGCCGGTGGTCAGGAGGGCCACGGTGTCGCCCTGGGCCGCCAGACCCATGGTCTGACCCTCCAGGTCCAGCTGGCCGCACACATCGCCGCCTGCATCCACTGTCACCAAGGTGCCGGAACCGCCGGAGGAGGAGCGGGACAGGAGAAGGGTGGCAAAGTTATCCCCCTGGAGGGTGCCCATCTTCAGGTACTGGCCTGCATAGTCGTAGCTGGCAGAGATATTACAGCTGGAGTCCAGGATCAGAAGGCTCTGGTCGCCCAGGATCCAGCACTTGCCGCTGCTGAGGATGGAGAGGACCACATTGGACCCAAGGGAGAGGGTCTTGGTTGGGGTGTCCTTGGAGGAGAAGGTATAGTACAGCAGGGTGTTTTCAAAGGCGCCGCCGGACTGGCCGGGAGCGACCAGATACACACCCCTGCAGTCGGGGGTGACCACGGCATCAGAGATATATCGGCTGGAGAGCCGGATGGACAGCACAGACTCAAAGGAGGGGTTGTACACGGTGACCACCGCCTTATAGCCGCTTGCCTTGCTGGTGACCGCCATCCACCCCTTTTCGTTGACGGTGGCACAGAGGAGGGACTCATCCGAGGCCAGCTCCAGCTTGCTGACCAACTTGCTGCCGTGTACCAGGCGAAGCTGCTGACCGCCTACGTCATAGACCACGGTATACGCCCCGGCGGAGTTCAGGGTGGGTGAGGTCATAGACACAGACTCTTTCAGTGTCTGGTCGCCCGAGGGGGAGAACACCTGAATCAGGGAGTTGCTGCAGACCAGCAGCTCGTTTTCCACCCCCAGGAAGAGACTGTTTGACTGGGCGTTGTGGGAGAAATCGTCCTGGATATCGGTAAAGGTCAGCCGCCGAAATAGGGAGGCTGCGCCGTCCCGGAAGAAGAGCGCGGTCACGATGGCGAAAAGGATCACCACGGCCGCCAGAATCAGAGCGAGGCGCTGCTTGCCGGACAGTGATGTAGTTTTTGGTTGCAGTTTGCTCATAGAAAGCCTCCGAAATCAGGGGAGCCCCGGCACAGGGTACCAGAGTTTGGTCATATACAGACCCTGAGGGGGTGCGGTGGGGCCGGCATCGGTGCGGTTTTTCCCTTCCAGAAGGGCGGGGATATCCTCAGGGGACAGTTTGCCCTCCGAGGCATACACGCAGGTGCCGACCATGGCCCGGACCATGTTGTAGAGGAAGCCGTCGGCGCACACCCGGCAGGAAATCATGTCGCCCTCCCGGGTGATGTCGAAGTAGTGGACGGTGCGGACGGTGGTCTTCGTCTCCGTACCAACCGAGCGGACACAGGCGAAGTCGTGGGTGCCCACAAAGTGGGATGCAGCCCGCTGCATCACGGCCTCGTCCAGGTGCTTGGGGTAGAACCAGACCCGGTTGACCAGAAAGGCATTGCGGATGCGGGAGTTGTAGATGCGATAAGTGTATTCCTTCTGAATACAGCTGCCAATGGCGTTGAAATCTTCGGGGACCTCGGTGGCCTTGATCACGACGATATCCCCCGGCAGACGGGTGTTGACTGCCAGAGGCAGCCGATCACAGGGGATGGTGGAGGTGGTGCGGAAGTTGGCCACATAGGTCTCCGCATGGACCCCGGCATCGGTACGCCCGGCCCCGGTGCATTTCACCGGGTGGCAGACCACGGCGGCCAGAGCCTTTTCCAGGGTCTCCGCCACGGTGATATCCCGTTTCTGGACCTGCCAGCCGTGGTAGGCTGTGCCGTCGTACATCAGAGTCAAAGCAATGTTGCGCATGGCACTCTCCTTACAGACCGAAGTGACGCAGTACGCAGACGGCGGCCACCAGCAGGACGGTGAACACAAGGAAGCCCCAGTCGCGGCCCTTCATTACCAGCTGACGTAGGCTGGTTCGGCCCTCGTCACCGTGATAGCACCGGCACTCCATGGCGGTGGCGAGCTCCTCCGCCCGGCGGAAGGAGGAGATAAACAGCGGAATCAGGATGGGCACCAAGGCCCTGGCCTTCTGCATGAGGTTGCCGCTGTCGAAGTCTGCGCCCCTGGCCTTCTGGGCGGAGATAATCTTATCAGTCTCCTGAATCAGGGTGGGGATGAAGCGCAGGGCGATATTCATCATCATGGCCAGCTCGTGGACGGGGAAATTTACCTTTTTCAGGGGACGGAGCAGACGCTCCAGACCGCTGGTGAGCAGGATGGGGGAGGTAGTATAGGTCAGCAGCAGGGTGCAGGTGATGAGCAGCAGGATGCGCAGCACCATGAAGATAGCCTTCCAGATACCCTCCTCTGTGATTTTCAGGAAACCGAGGCTCCACAGGACGGTGCCGTCGGTGTAGAAGAGGTTCAGAATTGCCGTGAAGACCACGATGAAGACCACCGGTTTCATGCCCTTCACGAAGACGCCGGGTTTCACCCCGGAAATCTTGATGAGCACCAGCAGGGTCACGATGACCAGGCCGTAGGAGACGACATTTTTACACAGAAAAATGATAACGATATAGAGAATGGTAAAAATCAGCTTGGAGCGGGGGTCCAGACGGTGGATGAGAGAGTCACCGGGGAAATACTGGCCCAGGGTGATGTCTTTCAGTGCCATTTACATGCCCCCCCTTCTGCGGTATGCCTCCAGGAAGGCGGCCTTGGCCTGATCCACGGTGTAGACGGCGGGATCGATTTCCACACCCATGGCCCGGACCCGGGAGAACACCCGATTCATGGCGGGGACGGCAAGGCCCAGCTCCTCCAGAGCCTCCCCGTGGGAGAAGACCTCCCGGGGCGTGCCCAGGTAGGGGAGAGTCCCGTGGCTCACGACCACAAGGCGGTCGGTGATGCGGGCCACATCCTCCATGGAATGGCTGACAAAGATAATGGTGGCGTTATTGGCCTTGCGATAGGCCTCTATGTTGGCCAGGATGCTGGCCGCACCGGCCGGATCCAGCCCGGCGGTGGGCTCATCCAGAATGAGGACCTTGGGCTCCATGGCGATGACGCCTGCAATGGCTACCCGGCGCTTCTGGCCGCCGGAGAGTTCAAAGGGGGAGCGATTCAAAACTTCGTCAGACAGGCCGGCAAACCGGGCGGCCCGGCGGACCCGGCGGTCAATTTCCGCCTCGTCCAGCTTCATGTTCTTGGGGCCGTAGGAGATGTCCTTATAGACCGTCTCCTCAAAGAGCTGGTACTCAGGGTACTGGAAGACCAGCCCCACCTGGAAGCGGATGCTGCGGGTAAGCTCCTTACTGCTCCAGATATCCTGCCCCTCAAAGAAGACCTGCCCGGAGGTGGGTTTCATAAGCCCGTTCAGGTGCTGGATCAGGGTGGACTTTCCTGAGCCCGTCCGGCCGATAATGCCCAGGTACTCCCCCCGGTAGATGGTCAGGTCAATGTTGTCCAGAGCCTTCTGTTCAAAGGGGGTGTTGGGGCTGTATATATGTGTCAGATTTTTGATTTCAATAATCGGTTCCACGATGTATTCCTCGTTTAAGTTGATAGGCGCGCCCGGCGCAAGCCATTATTTCAGCAGCCCGGCCAGGACGGCGGCGCATTCCTCGTCGCTGAGGGCATCCAGGGGGACGTCCAGCCCCTCTCTGCGGAGCTCATAGAGCAGGGAGACCGTCTCCGGCACAGACAGACCGGAGGAGCGCAGGGTGTCCACATGCTGGAAGACCTCTCTGGGCGGACCGTCGTCGATGATTCTGCCGTCGGCCATGACCACCAGGCGCTGGGCCTGGGCAGCCTCGTCCATGTGGTGGGTGATGAGGACCACCGTCATGCCGTAGTTCTCGTTCAGGTGGCGGATGGTGTCTACGGTCTCTCTGCGGCCCACAGGGTCCAGCATAGCCGTGGCCTCGTCCAATACGATGCACCGGGGCATCATGGCGATGGTGCCCGCAATGGCCACCCGCTGCTTCTGCCCGCCGGAGAGCAGGTGAGGGGAGTGGGACCGCAGCTCGTACATTCCCACCATGTTCAACGCGGTGTCTACCCGTTCCCGAATCTCGGCGGGGGGGACGCCCATGTTTTCCGGCCCAAAGGCCACGTCCTCCTCCACCACGCTGGCGACGATCTGGTTGTCGGGGTTCTGGAAGACCATGCCAACCTTTCCGCGGATGTCCAGCAGATTTTCGGGGTCAGAGGTATCCAGCCCGTCCACCCAGAGCTTCCCCTCTGTGGGGGTCAGCAGGGCGTTCAGATGCTTGGCCAGGGTGGATTTGCCCGAGCCGTTGTGGCCCAGGATGGCCACAAAGGACCCGGACTCGATCTCCAGGTTGATATCTTTCAGCACCGGGGGATGTCCGGCGGGCTCGTCGGGGTAGGAAAAGGTCAGGTTTTCAGCTTTGATGATTGTGCTCATAGGTTCGTTCCTCTTTTATCGGCTGGTCCACCGCCCTGCGGCACCGCAGGGCAGAACCAGGCCGCTGTCGCTGGCGGGGAGCCCCAGCTCATCGCTGACCGTATGGCCGCCGTAGCGTTCCGTCAGCAGGGTCTCCAGCATATAGGTCAGCACCGAGGGGGCCAGGCCCGTGGTGTAGGAGTTGATGAGAAAGAACAGGGGCTGATCAGACAGGACCTGCACCACCAGCTCCAGGAAGGGGTAAAGGTTTTCCTCCAGCTTCCAGATTTCGCCGGAGGGACCCCGGCCGTAGGAAGGGGGGTCCATGATGATGGCGTCATAGTGACGGCCTCGGCGGATCTCCCGCTCCACAAATTTGCCGCAGTCGTCTACGATCCAGCGGATAGGGGCCTGCTCCAGGCCGGAACTCTTGGCGTTCTCTCTGGCCCAGCTCACCATGCCCTTGGCGGCGTCCACGTGGCAGACGGCGGCCCCGGCAGCGGCGCAGGCGATGGTGGCGGCGCCGGTATAGGCGAAGAGGTTCAGCACGTTCACCGGCCGCCCGGCGGTGCGGATCTGCTCCATGGCAAAGTCCCAGTTGGCGGCCTGCTCCGGGAAGACGCCTGTGTGCTTGAAGTTCATGGGCTTTACGTTGAGAGTGAGCTCTTTGTAGCGGATTTGCCAACGCTCAGGCAGGTCTTTCTTGACCCATTGGCCGCCGCCGGTGTTGGAGCGGGCATAGCGGGCGTCGAACTTTTTCCAGTTGGGGTGCCGACGCGGCGTGTTCCAGATGGCCTGCGGGTCGGGGCGGATCAGGGTATATTTTCCCCAGCGCTCCAGCTTTTCCCCTCTGCCGCAGTCCAGCAGTTCATAGTCTTTCCAACCGGTCGATGCCCACATAGTGATTTCCTCTCTATTCCCAGGGTGCCCCCGGTGGGAGGCGCCCATTTCGGTGTTGTAGTGCCGCGTGGCGATATCAAATCACATTATTATAGCATTGCAAATGCAGTCCGTCAACGGAATACGGCGGCGAAGAATAAGTTACTGGGATAATAACAAAAAATGTTGTATAATAGTTGTATTATGAACATATATATGGTATAATAACGCGTCATAACTGATATTTCATTTCCTTTTAGGAGGTATTTTTATTATGAACGAAGGCACAGTGCAGTTCCGCAGTGCAACTTTTGGCGGATTTAACCGGCAGGATGTGCTTGATTACCTGGAGCAGCTCGCCCAGGAGCACCAGGAGGAGATCAGCAGCATCGTGGCAGAAAAGGACGCCGCCCTTTCCGCACTGGAAGAGGAGCGGAAAGCCCGATCCCAGGTGGAAAACCGCCTTTTCATGATGGAACAGCTGGATGTTGCGATGCCCGCTGTAAATACAGAAAGTGCAGAGGACAGTGAGAAAACCGCCGAGCTGGAGGAGAACATTGCCCAGCTGGAGGACCAGGTGGCCCAGCTGGAGGAGGAAAAAGCCCGGCTGGAGGAAGAGAAAAACCGCTTGGCCAAGCTGCTGATCGAGAAGGAGTCCGCCCTGGTCGACGCCGTCCGGGATGGGGAGAACCTCCGCGAATCCCTGCAGGGCCCTGAGGATAAGATTGCCAGTCTGGAAGCCATCGTGGAAGAAAAGACCAGCGCCCTGGTGCAGGCTGAGGAGGAGAATGCCGCCCTCCGCAGCACCATTGCGGAGCTGGAGCCCAACGCCAAGTCCTGGGAGAAGATCCGCAATACCGCCGGGTCCATTGAGCTGGCTGCTCACGAGCGGGCCCAGGTTACCATTCAGAATGCTGAGACCCAGGCCGAGGATATCCGCGCCGAGGCCAAGCTGTGGGTCCGGACCATCCGGAACCGCAGCGACAGCCTGCAGAAGGACCTGCACACCACCGTCCTGGCGGTGGAGAAGCAGCTGGATTCTATCCGGGCCTCCTTTGAGATGGCAGAGCGGGATATGGAGAACTTCAAGAACGCCGCATCCGGTCTGACGGACGGTACCGGCGAAGAGTAACCCCCGACGCAAGCTTTTATCATGCATGTATAACGAAGGAGGCCTTCCCTGGGGAAGACCTCCTTTTTCTGTTTGTTTATTCCCGGGCAGTTTTCACATAGGGCTCCACGATTTGCCGGTTCACGGCCTCCATCTCGTGGATGACCGCCATCCGTTCGGAGAGGAAGTCGGGGTCGGTCCCCCGCTCCAGAGCCTGGTCGATGAGGTGCTCCAGCTTCTCCTCTGTGAGGGTGCTCAGGTCCTCGTACAGGTCCTGGCCGATGTAGGACAGGAAGGAGCTGACCTTCTGGTCGTACACGATGCCTACCAAGGGGACACCCTGCCCGGCGGAGAAGATGAGCCCGTGCAGACGCATGGAGACCACGGCCTTCATCCGGGACAGGAGCCCGATGGTCTGCTCGGCTGGGTAGGCGTCGGTAATCAGGTGGCAGGGGGCCTTCATGCGGGAGATAGCCAGCTTGGAGGCCTCCAGGTCCAGCCGGGGCTCCAGGGGGAAGAAAACGGGGAGCATGCCGTATTTCTCATAGACATAGTCCGCAGCTGCAGCGATTTCCCCCACCTTCTCTTCAAAGTTGTGCCAGGGGCGCAGGGCGAAGCAGACGTAGCTGCCGTCTGCAGCCAGCCCCCGGCTCTCCAGAATGCCGTCGACGACCTCCTTAGAGGCCGCAGGCAGGATGACGGTGGTGTCGGCTGCCAGGGTAATCTTGGGGTTTGTGATGCCCATGGACTCCAGCTCCTTCAGGGAGTTGGGATCCCGCAGGGTGATCTCATCCACATAGCGATTGATAATCTTGGCGGCCCGGGCCCGGTTGCCGCTGTTGCGGATGGGGCCGATGCCGCAGCCGTACATGAGCACCGGGCAGCCGTGGTGCTTGGCGGCGCGGAGAGTCCAAAGGTAGAACCACAGGGAGCGGGAGCTGGTCACGTCCTGCATCAGGGAGCCGCCGCCGTTGATGGAGAGTTTGGATTTCTTGAAGTGGGAGAGGGCCTTGAAGAGGTTAAAAATGTAGAAGGAGTTGACCCGATAGCGCAGCCGGGTCTCCTTGGGGTTGCGGGAGAAGACCTGGAAGGTCAGGTCAGGGTCGATAGTCCGCAGCTCCGTGAGGATGGCCAGCAGAATGGCGTCGTCACCGGCGTTGCCCCGGCCGTAGGCGCCGCAGATGACCACCTGGTCCCTGCCCTGTCGTTCGTACCGAAGGACTGCGTGGTAGATCTCCAGCTGCCGCTGCAGGGTGGCCTCGATGGAGAACTCCCGCTTTGCCTTTTCGTAGAGCCGGGTACCCATGGCATCCCGGAGGGAAGCGTCCCGGGCCAGGGTAAGCAGGTGCCCGGCCAGGTCGGCCGCATCCCCCG
>JABUSR010000113.1 GCA_021442645.1 Ruminiclostridium sp. | reverse complement strand
TTGGTGGCGCCGGTGGTGTAGAACACCTTGCTGATGAGGCTGGCCACGTCCGTGTGGTTATGGTACCGGGCGGAGAAGAAGTCCTTCTCGTGGATAAGGCCCACGATGTTATCGATGGAAGTGTGATAGATGGGGATGCGGGAGTACCCGGTCTCAGCAAAGAGGACCGTGAGCTCTTCCATGGTGACCGTGTCCGGCGCCGCTGCGATATCCACACGGGGGGTGAGGATCTCCTCCACCTCCATGTCGTTGAACTCAATGGCAGCGCGGATGAGCTCGCTTTCGTGGTGTTCCAGGCCGCCCTCGATCTCTGCCTCCTCCACCATGGTGATGAGCTCTTCCTCTGTGATGCCCTCGTCCTCGCCGGTATGGAAGACGCGCATGGCCAGGCTGCTGAACAGGCCGAAGAAGAGGTGGAGAGGTGTCAGAATGATGAGCAGAGCCCGCAGGACATGGACCGCCCGCATACAGAATTTTTCCGGTTTGTTTTTGGCCATGGTCTTGGGCGTGATTTCGCCGAAGATCAGAACCACGACAGTAAGAACAGCGGTAGAAATGGCTGCGCCGTAGGTGGGGAAGAGTCTGGTGAACAGAACCGCACCCAGGGTAGCGGCGGAAAGATTCACGATGTTGTTGCCGATGAGAATGCAGGAGAGAAGCTTATCATACTGGTCCAAAAGGGCCAGGGCCTTCTGTGCCCGGGCGTTGCCGTCCTCCGCCTTGTTTTTCAGGCGGATCTTATTGACGGAGGAGTAGGCGGTCTCCGTAGAGGAGAACCAGGCAGACAAAAGGAGCAGGATAATAAGAGCAATTATGATTACTATACAGGTACTGTCCATAAGGGACCAATCATCTCAGCTTTCTATCGATTATTTTTTAATAGTTTGGCGGTGTGGCCGGCAAACCCGCAAGAAGGATACACCAAACCACATCCTATCCTATTGTGTAGCATATCATATTGCAGGGATAAATGCAAGAAAGGACGCAGAAATTTAGGGGACATCCTCCTTTTGGCCGGAAATGGGGCAGGGCGGGGCTGCCGGAAGGGCCCGCAGAAACTTCCCCTTGCCTTTACAGCGGTTTTCCGATATGATGGAGGAAATTGTGTGAGGGAGGAGAGCCCTATGGGAAAGCTGACCTTTGCCATCCCGACCCTACTGGGCGTGGAGGGGCTGACAGCTGACGAACTGCGGCGGATGAATATGGAGCAGGTCCGGGTGGAGAACGGGCGTGTGTTCTGTGAGGGGACGCCCGAGGATATCCCCCGGTTAAATCTCCGTCTGCGCACAGGGGAGCGGGTCCTGATCCTGCTGGGCTCCTTCCGGGCCGATACCTTTGAGGACCTCTTTGAGGGCACCCGAAAGCTCCCCTGGGAGCGGTTCATCCCGGAGGCAGGAGCCTTTCCGGTGAAGGGGTTCAGCCTGAACTCTGCCCTGCACAGCGTGCCCGCCTGCCAGTCTATTGTGAAAAAGGCGGTGGCTACCCGCTTGGGGAAAGCCTACTACCGGGAGACCCTGCCGGAAACAGGGGCTCTCTACCAGATTCAGTTTTCCATCATGAAGGACGTGGTATCTCTCATGCTGGATACCACCGGCCCCGGTCTGTACAAGCGTGGCTACCGGGCGGTGGGGGTGGCGGCTCCCCTGCGGGAGACCCTGGCAGCTGCCCTGGTCCTTCTCTCCGGCTACCGTGGCAAGGATCCCTTCTGTGACCCCTTCTGCGGGTCCGGCACCATCGCCATCGAGGCAGCGCTCATCGCTAAGAACCGGGCCCCCGGTCTGAACCGAACATTTACTGCCCAGAAGTGGGCCTGGCTGCCCTCCGATGCCTGGGTGGAGGCGGCAGGGGAGGCCATGGACCTGGAGTATGACGGGACCTATGACATCTGGGGCGGTGATATCGATCCGGCCGCCATCCGCATTGCCCGGGACAATGCGGTAAAGGCCGATGTGGAGGATTTCGTACGCTTTGAGGTGGCCGATGCCCGTGCTTTTTTCCGGGGGGAGGAATACGGCCGTATCGTTTCCAACCCGCCCTATGGGGAGCGGCTGATGGAAAAGCGGGAGGCCGAGGGGCTCTACCGTGATTTTGGCAGAACTGTACAGGGACTGCCAACCGGCTGGAAGATCAATATCCTGTCTTCCCACACAGAATTTGAGCGTACCTTTGGCCGTGCGGCCGATAAGAAGCGAAAATTATATAATGGTATGCTGAAGTGTGACCTGTTCCAGTACGGGGGTAAGCGGGGCAGACGGACCTGAGACCGCCCTCGGGGGACATACTCTATAAAATGCACAAAACAGACGCACAAATTTCTCTGCTTTTCAGAAAAATTAATGTTGCAGAATGTGCGCCGGCAGGGTATTATAGTACAGAAGTTAGCACTCAAATAAAAAGAGTGCTAAAATGAAAGTGAGATAACTATTTATCATATATTATTGAAGGAGGAACTCTCAATGACTCTGAAACCTCTGTTTGACCGCGTTGTGATTAAGCGCCTGGAAGCAGAAGAAACCACCAAGGGTGGCATCATCCTGACTGCTGCATCCAAGGAAAAGCCCGATATGTCCATTGTCGTGGCAGTAGGCCCCGGCGGCGTGATCGATGGCAAAGAAGTGCAGATGTTCCTGAAGCCGGGTGACAAAGTCATCACCAGCAAGTACATGGGTACTGAAGTCAAGATCGACGGCGAGCAGCTGACGATCGTGAAGCAGAGCGACATCGTGGCAATCGTGGAAGACTAATTGATTTCTGATTGAAGGAGAATAAACTGTTATGGCAAAGATGCTTAGTTATGGTGAGGAAGCACGCCAGGCGCTGGAGCGCGGCGTGAACAAGCTGGCAGACACTGTTAAGGTCACCATGGGCCCCAAGGGCCGCAACGTCGTCCTTTGGAGAGCTTACGGCACCCCCCTGGTCACCAACGACGGCGTGACCATCGCCAAGGAGATCGAGCTGGAAGACCCCTTTGAGAATATGGGTGCCCAGATGGTTAAGGAAGTTTCTACCAAGACCAACGACGTGGCCGGCGACGGCACCACCACCGCAACCCTGCTGGCCCAGGCCATCATCCGTGAGGGCATGAAGAACCTGGTGGCAGGCGCCAACCCCGTTGTTATGAACAAGGGCATGGCAAAGGCAACCAAGGTCGCTGTTGAGACCATTCAGAAGAACTCTCAGCCCGTGAAGGGCAGCGAAGATATCGCCCGCGTGGGTACCGTCTCCTCCGGCGACGAAAAGATCGGCACTCTGATTGCCGAGGCTATGGAGAAGGTCGGGACCGACGGTGTTATCACCGTGGAAGAGTCCAAGACCGCTGAGACCTACAGCGAGGTCGTGGAAGGCATGCAGGTTGACCGCGGCTTCCTGTCCCCCTACATGGTCACCGATACTGAGAAGATGGAGGCCGTCCTGGACGATCCTCTCATCCTGCTCACTGAGAAGAAGATCAGCAACATCCAGGAGATTCTGCCCGTTCTGGAACAGGTCATCCAGGCAAACCGTAAGCTGCTCATCATGGCAGAAGACGTGGAGGGCGAGGCACTGTCCACCCTGCTGGTCAACAAGCTCCGCGGCACCCTGAACGTCCTGTGCGTCAAGGCCCCCGGCTTTGGCGACCGCCGCAAGGAGAACCTGCAGGATATCGCTATCCTGACCGGCGCTACCGTTATTTCCAGCGACTACGGCCTGGAACTCCACGACTGCAGCCTGGCACACCTGGGCACTGCCCGTCAGGTCAAGGCAGGCAAGGAGACCACCATCATCGTCGATGGCGGCGGCAGCACCGAGGCCATCAAGGAGCGTGGCATCCAGATCCGCAACGAGTATGACCGTTCCACCTCCGAGTATGACCGTGAGAAGCTCCAGGAGCGCCTGGCTCGTCTGTCCGGCGGCGTGGCGATTATCCGCGTGGGTGCCGCAACCGAGACCGAGATGAAGGAAAAGAAGCTGCGCATCGAGGACGCTCTGAACGCTACCCGCGCTGCTGTGGAAGAGGGTATCGTCGCCGGCGGCGGCACTGCCTATGTTAACGCCATCCCCGAGGTTGAGAAGCTCGTCGACCAGGTGGAAGGTGACGAGAAGACCGGCGTGCAGATTATCTGCCGCGCTCTGACTGCTCCTCTGCGTCAGATCGCTTCCAATGCCGGCCTGGACGCCTCCGTAATCCTGGAGAAGGTCAAGAGCAGCAACGAGATCGGCTACGGTTTCGATGCCTATAAGGAAGTCTACTGCGATATGATCGACAGCGGTATCGTTGACCCCACTAAGGTCACTCGTTCCGCTCTGGAGAATGCAGCTTCCATCTCCGCTATGCTGCTGACCACCGAGGCCCTGGTGGGCGACCGCCTGGCACCCCCCTCTGCTACCGGTGCAGGTATGCCCGCAGCAGACATGAGCGGCGGCATGTACTAATGCACAAAGGCTCTGAGCCGTTTCCTTCAAAGACGCACCGAATTTCGGTGCGTCTTTGGTATATCAGGAGAAAAACAGTTCCAAATGAACGGCAACTGTGCTATAATAATTTGATAAGTATTTGTTAGCAAGGCTTTGATACTGTTAATATAGGAGGAATGCGTATGAAGCCTCGTATTCTGATCTCCCGTTCAGTGGAGAGCAGCGGCCTTTATGAGTCCGCAGTGGAAAAGGCAGGGGGCGAGCCTCTGTCCTTTCATTGCCCGGATCCGGAGATGGAATTTGACGGGCTGATCCTGGCCGGCGGAGGCGATGTGGACCCCGCTGAATTTCTGGAGGCCAACCACGGATCCCGGGAAATCGACGGTCCCCGTGACCGGGTAGAGTTCGACCTGGTGAACCGCTGCATCTGTGAAAATAAGCCGATTCTTGGCATCTGCCGCGGCCATCAGGTGGTAAACATTGCCCTGGGCGGAAACATCTATCAGGATATGAACGACTACCTGTTAGATGTCCATGACCAGCCTGCTGACGGGGCTCCCAGAACCCACGTGGTGAAGCTGGGCATGATGACCATGCTGGACACCCTCTACGGCGGGGAGATGGTGGTGAACAGTTCCCACCATCAGGCAGTCCGTCAGTTCGGCCAGGGCCTCTATCGGACGGCCTGGGACGAGCACGGTGTGGTGGAAGCTATGCAGCACGGGACCCTGCCCATTTGGACGGTACAGTTTCACCCGGAGCAGATGACCGGCGAGGACGGCACCGCCGACGGGCAGAAGATTTTTGATTTCTTCCTGGAACAGTGCAGGAAGCACTGCGAGGGCTGAGATGGCCAGAGAGCTATCCAAACTTCGGGAAGTGAACCTGGAGCTGGGCATGCCAACAGTGGACCAGGCGATCAAGCGGCTGACCTTTGAGATCCACCACAGCAGGGGCATGGGCTGTACGGTGTTGAAGATCATCCACGGCTATGGATCCTCCGGCACCGGTGGAAAGATTCGCACGGCAGCCCGGAAGTATCTGACCCAGCTGAAGAGCAGGGGAGAAATCCGGGATTTTATTCCCGGTGAGGCCTTTTCTATATTCGAGGAGGCTACCCGCCGGGCTTTTGCCGGGTGCGATGACCTCCGGCGGGACCGGGATCTGGACCGCTATAACAATGGGGTGACCTTTATTGTGCTGTAACCGAGGAAAAGAGGGTGCGTATGGAGTTCGCCGATAAGATCAAAGCGGCAAACAGTAAAAATTCTTTCATGCTCCACAACGGGATCCGACTGACCGGGATGGAGCAGGATTACGCCCGAGTGGAGGCCGACCTCTGCCGAGAGAATCGCAACCTGTACGGAGCCGTCCATGGCGGGATGTTCCTGACTATGGCCGACTGCGCAGCCGGGGCTGCGGCCCGAACCAACGGGATGCGCTATGTAACAGTCAGCAGCAGCTTTGAGTTTTACCGAAACACCCAGGACTCCCATCTGATCGCAGAGGGACGGATCAAGAACCGGGGAAAAACTATCTGCGTTGCCGAGGTGGATGTGTACGACGGTGGAGGAAAGCTTCTGTGCGGCGGCACTTTTACCCTCTTCTGCACCGGTGAATGGGACGAGTTTTCCGGGACATGACGGCCTATCGCTCGTTTAACCGGGCCATGCAGGAGCGCTTCGGGTGTAAGGTCTATAAGCTGACCCTGGACGGAGGTATGACCTGCCCAAACCGGGATGGGACCATTGGGAGCCGAGGCTGTATTTTCTGCAGTGATGTGGGCTCCGGGGAGTTTGCCGCCCCTGCCTGCGGAGATATCCGTGGGCAGATGGAGAGGGCAAAGGCAAGCGTGGAACGGAAGAACCGGGGCGGGAAATACATCGCCTACTTCCAGAGCTTTACCAACACCTACGGACCGCTGCCCTATCTGGAGACCGTCTTCCGCCAGGCTATTGAGCCGGAAGACATTGTGGCACTCTCCGTTGCGACCCGGCCGGACTGCCTGTCTCCGGAGGTTGTCGACCTGCTTGACCGACTGAATCGGTACAAACCTGTGTGGGTGGAGCTGGGCCTCCAGACCATTCATGCTGCGTCGGCCCGCTATATTCGGCGGGGTTATGAACTGCCGATTTATGCGGAAGCTGTGGACCGGCTGAAGTCTGCCGGGATAGAAGTCATCACCCACGTGATCCTGGGGCTGCCTGGGGAGAGCGTGGAGGATATGATAGAGACCGTCCGCTATGTGGGACGGTCAGGGGCAGACGGGATTAAGCTACAGCTGCTCCATGTGCTGGAGGGTACCGACCTGGCGGAGGAATACCGGGCTGGTAACGTGCCTGTCATGTCTCTGGAGGCGTATATTGCTCTGCTGGAGGACTGTCTGGCGGTTCTGCCTCCTGACATGGTCATCCATCGGCTCACTGGGGATGGGGCGAAGCGGTCTCTGCTGGCACCTATGTGGACCGGTGACAAGAAGCGGGTGCTCAACGCCATGCAGGCGGCGTTTCTGCGAGACGGCATACAACAAGGCAGCCTATATCAAATAGAAGAAACTGAGGGAATTTACCCTGATCATAATCAGAAGGAGGAAATGACATGACAAAAATTGATATTTTTTCCGGCTTTTTGGGCGCCGGTAAGACGACCCTGATTAAGAAACTCATTGAGGAGGCCTACAAGGGGGAGAAGCTGGTCCTCATCGAAAACGAGTTCGGTGAGATTGGCATTGACGGCGGCTTCCTGCAGGACGCTGGCGTGGAGATTACGGAGATGAATTCCGGCTGCATCTGCTGCAGCCTGGTGGGCGATTTCGGCCAGGCCCTGGAGCAGGTCCTGTTCCAGTTCAAGCCGGACCGCGTCATCATCGAGCCCTCCGGCGTGGGCAAGCTATCTGACGTCATCGGTGCAGTCCAGAAGGTGGAAAACCACAAGATTGAGCTGAATGCGTTTGTTACGGTGGCGGACGCCTCTAAATGCAAGATTTATATGAAGAACTTCGGTGAGTTCTACAACAACCAGATCGAGCATGCAGCGGCTATCGTGCTCAGCCGCACCGGCGGTATGACAGAGAAGAAACTCCTGGACGCTGTGAAGCTGCTGAGGGAACACAACCCCAACGCCCCCATTATCACGACCCCCTGGGAGGAGTTGGACGGCAAGCTGATCCTGGAGACCATGGAAAACAAGGACACATTGAAGGAAGAACTGGCCCGCCTGGCAGCGGAGCAGGCTGAAAAGGATATCCACGACCACGGCCCCGACTGCACCTGCGGCTGTCACGACCACGATCATGATCATGATGAGCATGAGCATCATCATCACGACCATGACCACGATGAGCACGGGCATCATCATCACGACCATGACCACGGTGAGCACGGGCACCATCATCATGACCATGACCACGATGAGCACGAGCATCATCACCACGACCATGACCACGATGAGCACGA
>JABUSR010000057.1 GCA_021442645.1 Ruminiclostridium sp. | reverse complement strand
TGGAGCAGGTAAAGGGAGTCGAACCCTCCTATTAAGCTTGGGAAGCTTACGTTCTACCGATGAACTATACCTGCATTTTCTTTTTAGTGTAACTATTGTAGCACGGTCCCCGGCAAAATGCAAGGGGGAAGTTTTGCCGGAGGTCCGGCCCAGAGGATTCCCCGCCTGGGCCCTCTGCCATCCCCGCTTCTATCCGCTATACAGAGACAACTCTGCCTCGATCCGCTGGTCTCAGCCGGCTCGAGGCAGATGTCTTTTTTACAGGTTGATCTTGTTGTTCCGAAGGGTGGTCCAGAGCTCCAGGGTCTTCTGGAGGGTGGCTGTAACGGCGTCGGGATCCCGATCCACCACTGCCTGGGCCTGTGCCCGGTAGTTTTTCGCCACTTCAGCCCGGAGTCCGGTGGCATCCACGTTCTCAATGAAGCGTTCCCGGGCATCGCTGGAAATGAGCAGCACCACCTGCTCCACCTGGTGGAGGATGGGATTGTGGCAGAGCTCGATGATATAGTCGTCAAAGGCGTTCAGAGCAGCCAGGCTCACCGCCGAATCGATGTCCGCCGTAAGAATACATTCAGAGAAAAAATCTGCCCGCCGCAAGAGCTCAGCGGTCTCGTCATCCGTGGCTGACTGGCAGGCGGAAAAGAGACTGGCGTCCCGGGCGGCCACCTTAAAGGTCAGCAGCAGGGACATATCCTGGTGGGCCATGATCTGCCCATAAGCCAGAGGTGCCAGAAAGTCAGGTAGGCTAGGGGCCTCCTGAGAGATAAACGTCCCCTTAGGCAGCAGGACAGTGACCACACCCACAGCCTCCAGGCCTTTCATGGCCTCCCGCACCACACTGCGGCCCACCTGAAACCGCTCCATGAGTTCGGCCTCAGTGGGGAGTCGATCCCCAGGGGCCAGGGTGCCGTCCACCAGTTTCTCAATGACCCAACGGAAGACGGTTCGATAGCTGGACCGCTCCCGGTCGTAGAGCATGGTAAACCCCTTCCGCTCGTCGGGTCGAATGAGGAAATCTCCTCTGGCCCGCCGCTGGTCCAGGAAGCAGACGGACAAACCTTTTACATAATCGGACATCTGCCGGGGGGCCACCAGGTCGCTGCGGTTGGCCTGGTGAAGAGCTCGCCATTCGGTTTTCTCCAGGTCGATTCCCCGGAAGTCGCAGAAATGGCGGCCAAACAGGAACCGGGACAGGGCCAGCAGTGTGTAGAACAGGTCATCATCAGGGATGGTAGTCCGGTAGATCATCTGGGCGTTGAGGGTGTTGGCCACGAAGGGGTTCTCCTGAGCTCCCCGGCTTACCTGACGGGTTCTGGACTTCAGCCGGGACCTCTTCTCCCCCTTAGGGGGCGGTGCCAGGATGAAGGGACTGAACTTCTCGCAGGCGTGGGCCATCGCCAGAAAATAGTTTTCCCGGTCCTCCTCTGTGGAGTCCATCCACAAAAGTGGGTAAAACAGGGGGCCCAGAAAATCGCTGTTGCAGGTTCCCTGGACGTAGGTCCCGACGCCTCGGCTGATGGCCACCAGGCCGAAGGCCTCCAGAATCTTGATGGCCTCACGGATGGTGTTGCGCCCCACGCCAAACAATTCAGCCAATTCGGCCTCGGTGGGCAGCTTTTTCCCCGGGGCCAGACGGCCGTCAGCAATGGCCTGGGTAATCTGATTGACCACCTCAAAGGGGGCCTTAGTGCGGGAAATGACGGAAAAATGCAGGTCTAAAGAAAAATCCGTTTCCTTAAACATGCTCAACGTCTTGTCACCTCCTGCAGCCGAAAAAACAAATTATCTTTCGGGCCCTATCATACTGGACAAAAAACGGAATGTCAAGACACCCTCTGATTGCCCACACATATTGCCCTTCATATAATCTTTTCTTTATTGGCAAATTTTTATAAGAAAGTGCCCGCATCCCGAAAATATGACAGCGAAATATCTAAATATTTTTGCAAAAAACTGTGAAATTCCCCAAATTTTGAAAGAGCAAAAATTTTTACTTGCAAATTCATTGTAGGATGTCTATTATGGGGGTATGAAGACATCCTACATTGGAGGTTTTCTACCCTTGTTTCGGGCCCACTGAGACCTTACCCTGCCTGAGAGGAGAAAGGAGGAAATATTACCCATACTTATAAACGATCCTCAGCGACAACAAAGAGATTTGAGAAAGGAGAATCCGTATGCAACTTATGCTTCCCTCCGCCCGACGCGAAGAAGGCGGAAAACAACCTTGCATCAAGCTCTGGAAGTTTGACATTCGTCTGCCGTTCATCCACTACGAATGGGAAATTCCCGAGATGCTGCAGGCTTGCGTGGTCTTTATGACCGGTACCTCTGCTACCGTGTATCTTCAAGACCTCTTTGGCCTGTCCTTCTACATGGCGCTGTCCATCATCTTCGTACACGAACTTCTCTACATGGTGAACAACACCATGGGCGACCCCCTGATCGGCGGTTGGATCACCCCCGCCGTGCCCCTCATCACTGCCTTCCTGCTTAACTTTGAGGGCGTGGAGCGGATTTGGGCCCTGACCAGTATGGAGCTGGTCCTGGGTCTCATGTATGTGATCCTGGGCGTCACAGGCATCGCCACCAAGCTTATCGACATCTGTCCCCAGAGCCTGAAGGCCGGTATCCTAATCGGCTCGGGTATCGCCGCCTGTATCGGGCCCTACGGCTTTAAGACCGTGGCCGCCGGCGGCAAGGGTTTCTTTATGTACCCCATCTCCTGGTCCATCGGCTGCGCCTTTGGTCTGTTCCTGCTGTTCTCCAACGGCTTCGACAAGGTGAAGTTTACCAGCAAGAACCCCATCATCAAGCTGCTGACCAAAGCGGGCTTCGTGCCTTCCATCATCCTGGGCGGCATCCTGGCTATGATTATCGGCGAGGTTCCCCTGCCCGACTTCTCCTCCGTCACCAGCGTCTTCTTCAACCCGCTGCCCGGCCTGGGCTGGGTCATGGGTAACTTCTCCATCTTAGGTGTCGGCATCAACATGGGTATCCTGGTCCAGACCATCCCCATGGCCATCATGTGCTACGTCATCGCCTTCGGCGATATCGTGGGCGGCACCGCCTTCCTGGAAGATACTAAGCGTTACCGTACCGACGAGTACATCGACGTCAACCCCGACCGCACCAACATCTGCTGCGGCATCCGTAACCTCATCGAGGCTTTCTTCTCCCCCACCTGCACCATGTCCGGCCCCCTGTGGTCTGCTATGACCGTGTCCGTGGCCGAACGTTATAAGACCGGCAAGGAGAATATGTACTCCATCTTCGGCGGCTCCTGCACCTTCAACACCACCAAGTGGATCTGCCAGCTTATCCTGCCTCTGGTCTGCCTCATCCAGCCCATCCTGCCTCTGGCCATGGCCCAAACCCTGATGATCCAGGCCTTCGGCTGCTTCTACGTGGGCATCAATATGTGCCGCACCAACACCGAGCGCGGCGTGGCCGGCATCACCGCCAGCGCCATCGCCATCTGCCCCAACCCCTCCTACGGCCTGTTCGTTGGCATCATCCTCTGCATCGTTATGGAGATCTTCAACATGAACAAGAAGGAACGCCGCGAGAACATTGAGGAAGGCATCGACATCTACCTGTCCAGCGTCCACGCTGAGCTGGAAAACGAAGACGCCAAGCAGGCTGCTAAGGCTGCCAAGAAGGCCGCAAAGTAAGATGCCAGATCAACAAGCATTTACAAACCCCTGAGATTTTGATATGGTATAAGGAGGAATCCCCACTATGAGAAAATTCATTGCTCTCTGTGTGGCAGCGGTGCTGAGTATGGCCCTGCTGGCCGGATGCCAGTCCGCTGACCCCAATAACCCCTACGGCCAGGAGCCCGCTCCCAAGAACGAGACCTCGGCTGTGATTACTTCTGAGCAGGTGTAACCCCTGCCCTCATGATGTACACGGAAAGGAGTGTCCGGCTTGAATAACAAACAGGCAAGAAAGACAGGGCGCACTCTCATGTGCTGCGGCTGTGTCATGGTCCTCCTCACCGCCGTGGAGATTGGCGCGGCTATGATTGTCGTTGGTCTTCTCTGCTCGGTGCTGCTGGGCCGCTGCCCCCACTGCGGCAAAATGCTGCCCGGCATCGGGGACAAGGTCACCCACTGCCCCAAGTGTCACAGACCCCTGTGACCGGACACCCCACGACAGAGGAGGGATCACCCCATGTTCGGTAAACACTCCCGCCGGCAGCCTCAGACCGACCCGGCAGAGGCCGTCGAGACGGCTACTGCGTCCACAACGGAACAGCCCGCCCCCAAAAAGTGGCGGAAGTCCCAGCGGCTCAGCCGCAAGGAGAAACTTGCCGCCCAGGCAGAGGCCGGTAAACGAGAGATCGAAAACGGCCTGCTCTTCTGGCTACCCGGCGGCTCCTCCCGGCTGGATGTCTACATCGACCACTGCGTCATCCGCTGCCTGGGAAAGACCAAGGAGCCGGAGAAGTTCCACCATATCCCCTTCACCTCCATCCAGAAGGTGGTGCGGGTACCGGGAACCGGCTTCCGCAACGGGTGTATCCAACTCATCACCAAGGAGCGCCCCGACGTGAAAGACAGCTACTGGAACGCCTTCGAAAACAACCTTGTGGTGGTCCATCCCTCCAACGAGGCCTTGGCGGACAAGATTGTATCTTTCCTGAAGGACCCCTATGGTTCTGATCTCATCTCTCCGGAGTACAGAAACAAGCTGAAAAAGCAGCGGAAAGAGGCCCAGCGCCGGGAGCAGGAAGCTACCGCGCAGCCTTCGCCAGAGTAACGGGATCCTTTTCCGACCGGATGCCCCGTTTCCCTCCCATGGGGGCCTCCCTGTGGCCGTCTCGGCTCCGGCACCCGTGCTTTTTAACTTACCTTTTTCTCTGAACGGACAGGGTCCCCTGAATCCAGGGGGCTCTGTCTGCGTCTGTTTTACAGCTTCCCCGGTTTTTCTCCCCCGCCGGGAAAAATCCCTTGTCCTTTTCCCCGGCATTTAGTATAATATAGGTATAAAAAGTTGCCCCACCCGGGTTTTCCAAAGGAGGCCCCGCCATGAGCCGGACGGGATTCATTCACGACAAACTGGATATCAAGTTCCTGGTGCTGTACCTGATGGCCCGGGTAGCTTCCCCAGTGGATCTGCCCACCCTCACTGACCTGGCCTTCTGTGACGACGGCGTAGAGTACTTCGACTTCGCCGAGGCTCTGGCCGAGCTGGTGGCTACCGACCACCTGACCCTGACGGAGGATAAGTATGCCATTACCGACAAAGGCCGTCGGAACGGCAAAATCTGCGAGAGCAGCCTGGCCTTCTCCGTCCGACAGAAGTGCGACCGGAACCTGGCCCGAGTCAACGGCGTTCTTCGGCGGGACGCCCAAGTCCGCACAGAATTCCTCCCCCGGGAGGACGGCGGAATCACCCTGCGGCTCATCCTGGACGATGACAAGGGCAACATCATGACCCTGGATATGCTCACCGTCTCTCCTGACCAGGCCGGGCGCCTGGCGGAGCGGTTCCGGGCCACCCCGGAGGACCTGTATCACAGTATTCTCCAGGCCCTCTTGTCTGAGCCTCTGGAGGACCAGGCGGAAGACTGACCTCTGCGTACAAACGGCCCCAGCAAATAGCGTTGGGGTCGTTTTTTATTTTCATCTGACAAAAGGATCTTAGAATGTAAACGCTCCTGTGCCACATGGCACAGGAGCGTTTTCTCTGTATGTGGTTTTGAACTTCCTCAGGCGAAGGGGCGCACCCGGAATGTGGCCCCCAGGCTCTCAGCCAGCCGGCGGCAGGCCTCGATCTCCTCCGGGCTCTTGTCGTAGTCCACGATAGACACCATGACCCGGGGTACATACTTTGCCGCCTCCCGGACAAAGTCCAGCATGGCCTCCCAGCCCGCCTCCCCGGATCCGGGGCGGGTGAGCCGGAGGTACTCCGCCTCGTTAGAGCCGTTCAGGGATACGGACACTGCGTCCAACCGCCCGGCCAGTTCCGATGTGATATTTCGGTGGTTGATGAGACTCCCGTGGCCGTTGGTGTTCAGCCGGATGGGGGGAATATCCTCCCGTCCTGCGGCCTTTAGCCGGTCACAGATCCAGAACATATCGTCCGCCCGACAGGTGGGCTCCCCATAGCCGCAGAAGACAATCTCGGCATAGGGGGTCAGATCCTGCCCCAAAATTTCCGCCAGGATGGCCTCCCGGGTGGGCTCCTGCTCCAGCCATAGGCCCCCCAGGGCGGAGGCATCCTGATCCCGGATACAGAAGACACAGCGGCAGTCACAGCGGTTGGTCATATTGACATACAGGCTGCCGAAGTAGTCGTAAGTAATGATATCCATAGCTTACCCCTCAATGCGGAAGAGCCGCTTGCCGTTTTCCGTGGTGATGGCCTCCACCTCTTCCCAGGTGAGACCCTTGATTTCAGCGATGGTCTCAGCCATGCGATAAACATAGCGGGAGTCGCACCGCTTCCCCCGGAAAGGAACGGGTGCCATGTAGGGTGCATCGGTCTCCACCATGATACGCTCAATGGGCATGGCGGCGATGACCTCCGGGGCCTTCCGGGCGTTCTTGAAGGTGATAGTGCCAGTAAAGGACAGGTACCAACCCAGGTCGACGAGGACCTTGGCCATCTCGACGCTGCCGGAGTAGCAGTGGAAGACTCCTTTTACCCCAGGGAACTCCCGCACGATGTCCAGGCTGTCCCCATGGGCCTCCCGGTCGTGAACGATGACAGGCAGATCCAGCCGCTGGGCCAAAGCCAGCTGGGCCCGGAAAACCTCTTTCTGAAGGTCGTGGGGGACTTCCTGCCAATAGTAATCCAGTCCAATCTCCCCAATGGCCCTCACCTTGGGGTGGGAGGCCATCTCCTCCACCTGTGCGAGCCAATCCTCGGGCAGGTCCAGGGCGTCCTCCGGGTGGATACCGGCGGCAGCATAGACATGGGGGTACTGCTCGGCCAGTTCTATGCACCGGCGGGAGGTCCACAGGTCGCTGCCGGGGCAGAGCACCAGCCCGACCCCCTCCCCGGGCAGAGAGGCCAGGACCTCGTCCCGATCCTGGTCAAAGGAAGAGGAGCTGTAATGGGCGTGGGTATCAAAGAGCACGGGTCAGTCCTCCTTCCCTTCCTGGGCGGGCACGGCGGTGACGGGGCGAGCTCCCCGGGCATCACTGATGGATTCCTGCTCCAGCACCTGCTGTGTCTCAGCATCTCGCAGACGGAGGAGTTTTTCCGCCAGGATATGGGAGAATCCGGACATAAGGATACTCTGGATGATGAAGTCCTCGATAGCCTCCTCCTTGGCCTCCTGGGGTTTTTCCAGCAGCCCCTGGGCGGCAGAGCGGGTCTGGGCCACATAGAAGACGGCGATGTCCTGGAGTCGCTGGATATAGTTGGTATAAAAAATCCGGACTTCCTCCTCCGTGGCGCTGGCAGGCAGGAGCTGCTGGATGCCGTTGATGCTGGTGCCCTGCTTCAAAGTGAAGATCATAATGAGATAGGCGATATGGATGCGGTAGTATTTCCGCTTCTCCGGGGCAGGCATGACCTTCAACCGAACATAGTTGTTGATGGTGGTGGGGGTCACCGGCTTATTCTTCTGGTCCTCCACAGGGATAAAGTCCAGGTACTGGGCCAGCAGGGCGATGACCTGATCCATGTACAGGCCAATGTCCGGCAGTTCCTTCCAGGCCGGAAGATTGTAGTGGATGAGGTAATTCTCCCAGCGGTGGAGCTTGTGGGAGACAAGTTCTTTATCATAGCTCATGGGCGGCGCTCGCTTTCTTTTAAAATCTGCATACTGCTTGCAGACAGTGCGGTAATCGGCGAAAATATTTTTCTCTTTCTATTATTCTACCACAGTTCCACATCATTCACAACCTGAGAAAAGAAGTTTTTTTCTTCTACCTTGACCTCTATATCAGAAGAATGGCAACTCCGACACCAAGAAGGGAAAAACCGCCGTATCCCGAATGGGATACGGCGGTTTGGAGGCGCTACCCAGACTTGAACTGGGGGTAAAGGTTTTGCAGACCTCTGCCTTAC
>JABUSR010000106.1 GCA_021442645.1 Ruminiclostridium sp. | reverse complement strand
AAGATCCTATCCGGGGCCGACGCCCTGGAGCATATCCCTCACGAGCTGAAGACACTGGGGTCCTTCCGGCCCCTGCTTCTCAGCGACCCTGGCCTGGAAAAGGTGGGATCTGTAAAGACCCTCCTGGCGGCGCTGGACGCTGGAGGCATGGGTACTGTGGAGTCCTTCTGCCAGATTCCGCCGGACTCCTCCGTCCAGGTGGTGAACGAGGTGGCTGATCTGTACCGCAAGCTGGGCTGTGACGGCCTCATCGCCCTGGGCGGCGGTTCCGTTATCGACACTGCCAAGGGCGTGGGTATGGTGCTGGCCCAGGAAGGCAGTGACTTGCTGGATGTGGCTGGGTGCGAGGTCCTGCCCCGGGGGAAGCACATCCCCTTTGTGGCCATCCCCACCACTGCCGGGACCGGTAGCGAGGCCACCATCGTCTCCGTCATAGCCAACCATGAGACCCAGGTAAAGATGGAGTTCATCAGCTACCACCTCCTGCCCGACGTGGCGGTGCTGGATCCCCGGATGACCGAGACTCTGCCCCCTCGAATCACTGCATCCACCGGCTTTGATGCGCTGGTCCACGCCATCGAGGCGGCCTCCTGCCTCCAGAGGAACCCGGTGAGCGACGCCTTTGCCGAGAAGGCCATGGGGCAGATTGCCAAGGCCCTGCCCGTGGCGGTCCGGAACGGGAAGGACCGAAAGGCCCGCATGATTCTGGCCAACGGCAGTCTGCTGGCCGGCGCTGCCTTTTCCAACTCCATGGTGGGCCTGGTCCACGCCATTGGCCACGCACTGGGAGGCGTGTGCCGGGTGGCCCATGGTGACGCCATGACCATCTTGCTCCCCGCAGTCATGCGGTACAATATGCCTGCCTGCGGGGACCGCTATGGGGAGCTCCTCCTCCATCTGGCCGGGCCGGAGGCCTACGCCTGGACCCCGGAGCACCGTCGGGGAGAAAAAGCCATTGAATTTGTTACCAGCCTGCGAAAGGAACTGTCTGAGGAATGTGGGCTGCCCACCTGCCTGAAGGACACCGGTAAGGTCACGGAGGCCGACTTCGACGCCGTGGCGCAGAAGGCTCTCAACGACGGGGCCATCGTGGTAAACCCCGCCCAGGCAGACTATGAAGATATCATCGCCATCCTGAAGGAGGTGTGGGAATGAGCACTGCTAACCATGCGGAGACCATTGTCAGCACCGTGGCCCGTCAGCGGGCCTACTTCCGTACCGGCGCCACCCGTCCGGTGGCCGCCCGGGTGAAGGCCCTCCAGAGACTGCGGGAAGAGATCGTTGCCCGGGAAAAGCTCCTCTTGGACGCTCTGGAGGCTGACCTGAACAAGTCCCACTTCGAGGGCTATATGTGTGAGGTGGGCCTCTCACTGGACGAGATTGGCTACCTCATCAAAAAGATTCCACAGTGGGCCCGGCCAAAGTGCCGCCCCACGCCTCTGCCCCAGTTTGCTGCCCGGAGTTATGAACTCCCTGAGCCCTATGGCGTGACCTTGGTTATGTCCCCCTGGAACTACCCGATTCTGCTGAGCCTGGAGCCCCTCTTCGGGGCGGTGGCCGCCGGGAACTGTGTGGTGCTCAAGCCAAGCGCCTACGCCCCCAACGTCAGCCATGCCCTGGCTGAGCTCATTGCAGCCGTTTTCCCGCCGGACTGGGTGGCCGTCATCGAGGGCGGCAGGGAACAGAACGCTGCCTTGCTGGAGCAGTCTTTCGACTACATCTTCTTCACCGGCAGCGTGGATGTGGGCAAGCTGGTCATGGAAAAGGCCAGCCGAAACCTCACACCTGTGACCCTGGAGCTGGGAGGCAAGAGCCCCGTTATTGTGGATCGTACCGCCAATATTCCCCTCACGGCCAAGCGGTTGGCCTTCGGCAAGCTGCTTAACGCTGGGCAGACCTGCGTGGCCCCTGACTACTGCCTGGTGGACCGGGCGGTGAAGGACGAGCTGGTAGCCCACCTGAAAAAGCAGTTCGTGGCCATGTTGGGCACGGATCCTATGGAGAACCCGGAGTTCGTCCGTATCATCAATCGCAAGCACTTTAACCGCCTCCAGGGCCTGCTGGAGGGTGAGAATATTCTCTACGGCGGCAGCCACCGCAATGATCCGGCCGGGGAGAGTGGCTGGATCGCTCCCACTCTGGTGGAAGACACGCTGGAGGCGACCTCCAAGCCCATGGGCGAGGAGATCTTCGGGCCCATCCTGCCCATCATCCCCTACGACGACCTGGAGCAGGCCATCGACTTCATCCGGGACCGGAACAAACCCCTGGCCCTGTATCTGTTCACCAAGTCCAAGCGCACCGTGGACCGGGTGATGAACAGCTGCTCCTTCGGCGGCGGTTGCGTCAACGATACCATTATCCACCTGGCCACCCACCACATGGGCTTCGGCGGTGTGGGCGCCAGCGGTATGGGCAGTTACCATGGAAAGAGAAGTTTTGATACCTTTACCCACTATCGGGCCATTGTGGACAAGGCCACTTGGATGGACCTGCCCATGCGGTATATGCCCTATCAGAAGGTCAATGAGAAGTTACTGAGACTCTTCCTGAAATAAATTGGGACCTGATGACGAAACGCCTCCCGAGGGAGGCGTTTCTCTCTTCCCGTCGGTCCCCGGCTTTTTCAGTTGCTGAGGAAAAGAAATTATAAAATATCCTTTTCAACGGCAAAAGGCTGTGGTATAATTTATTTTGTATTAACATGGGAATTTTCCTGTATCACCTAAGAAATAAAAAATAAAGGAGCACGATTACTATGGAACTCGAAACCGTCCTGTATCGCGTGGAAGGCAATGTTGGTATCGTCAGCATGAACCGTACCAAGGCTATGAACTCCCTGAACAAGCAGATCTTTGCTGATTTGACTGTCGCTTTTGAGGCTGCCAAGGCTGACGACGCTGTCCGCTGCGTCATCCTGAACGCCGAAGGCCGCGCTTTCTGTGCAGGCGGCGACATCGCCGAGATGAAGTCCATCACCACCGAGGAAGCCTTCTTTGACTTCATGACTGTGGCCGGCGGCTTCACTACCCTGCTGAACACCTTCCCCAAGCCCGTCATCACCGCTGCTCACGGCGCAATCGCCGGTGCTGGCACCTCTCTGCTGATGGCTGGCGACATCGCTCTGGTGGCTGACAACGCTATGTTCATCGTGGCCTTCGGCCAGGTGGGCCTGATTCCTGACTGCGCTTGCCACTATCTGCTGCCCCGCGTTGTTGGCCCCAACATCGCCAAGGAGCTGATGCTGACCCAGCGCGTGGTCAAGGCCGACGAGATGAAGACCCTGGGCATTGCAAACTATGTCTATCCTGCAGAGCAGCTGATGGAAGAGGCTATGAAGCTGGCCAACAAGATTGCCCGCGGCCCCCTGAACTGCTACACCAAGTCCAAGGCTCTGATGAACAAGGCTCACGAGACCACCCTCGAGCAGCTGCTGAAGGAAGAGACTGCCGACCAGGCAGCTGTCCGTATGCACGCAAACGCAGAGGAAGGCCTGGGTGCATTCCTGGAGAAGCGCAAGGCAAGCTTCATCTGATCCCCAAAGGACAGAGGCATACAGAGCATTCACGGGAACTGAATAAGCTTTTCTTAGAAATTGGGCAGTATGGCAAAAACCATGCTGCCCATTTCTGACACTTCGCCGAATGTGAGGGGGGACCTTCCCCGACCCTTGCATTTTTATTTGATTGTGCGTATAATCAAAATGCCCTGAAGGATTCTATTCATGCATGAAAAAATGAAAAGAGGATTGCACTATGAAGAAATTTCTTTCCATCCTGATGGCAGCTGCCATGCTGCTGTCCGTCTGCGCACTGACCGCCTGCGGCGGTTCCGAAGAGCCCGCACCCACTGATGACACCGCTGAAAGCGATGCCGTCTTTACCACCGTCAACCCGGGCAAGCTGACCATGTCTACCAACGCCGCATTCCCCCCCTACGAGATGACCACCGACTCCGGCGACTTCGAGGGTATCGATGTGGAGATCGCTGGGGCTATCGCTGAGAAGTTGGGTCTGGAGCTGCAGGTCGACGACATGGACTTCGACGCTGCTCTTACCGCAGCCCAGGAAGGCAAGAGCGACATGGTTATGGCCGGCGTTACCGTTACTGAAGACCGTATGCTGGTCATGGACTTCTCCGACAGCTATGCTGAGGGCGTGCAGGTCGTCATCGTGAAGGAAGGCTCCGACATCGCCACCATCGACGATCTGGAGGGCAAGATGATTGGCACCCAGCGCGGCACCACCGGCAACATCTACTGCACTGACGACTACGGCGAAGAGCACATTACTTCCTATGACAACGGCATCACTGCCGTCCAGGCCCTGATGAATGGCCAGGTGGACTGCGTCGTCATCGACAAGGCACCCGCACAGTCCTTTGTGGCTGCCAACCCCGGCCTGCTGATTCTGGATACCGAGTACGCCGTTGAGAACTACGCCATCGGCCTTGGCAAGGGCAATACTGCCCTGCTGGAAGCCATCAACGCAGCTCTGGCTGAGCTGACGGAGGACGGCACCATTCAGGCTATCGTGGACAAGTATATCTCTGCTGAGTAAGCATCCCCGGATGTTCCCCGCAAAAGGGCGGCATAATGCCGCCCTTTTGCCGACTATCAAAGGGGAAGAGCCCGGGCGCATTTTGAAAACCGGATCCATATCCTGTCCCCAAGAAAAAAGAGAGAGGTGAATGCCCCCCATGGAGCAACTGTATATTACTTGGAAAGCCATCGCAGTGGGCGGGGGAGACCTGACCTTCTACCAGACCTTCTTTGTAAAGTTTTATCAGGCCTTCATTGAATCCGACCGATGGCTCCAGTACCTCATCGGCGTGCGGACCACCCTGCTGGTCACCGCCCTGGCACTGGTGCTGGGCATTTTCCTGGGCCTGGTGGTGGCTCTCATCCGCACCGCCCACGACCAACAGCGCCCCGGTCAGAAGAACCCCATCCTGTGGTTCCTGAATTTCCTCTGTAAGGTCTATGTCACCGTCATCCGCGGCACCCCCATGATGGTCCAACTGCTAATCATGAGCTTCGTGGTCTTCTCCAGCAGCCGCGCCTTCACTATGGTGGGTACCCTGACCCTGGGCATCAATTCCGGCGCCTATGTGGCGGAGATTATCCGCGGCGGCCTCATGTCCGTGGATAAGGGCCAGATGGAGGCCGGTCGGTCCCTGGGCCTGAGCTACGGAACCACCATGCGGTTTATCATCATTCCTCAGGCCGTGAAGGCTATCCTGCCCGCCCTGGGCAATGAGTTTATCATCCTGTTGAAGGATACCTCCCTCATCACCGTCATCGGCGGCAAGGAGCTACTGTATGCGGCGCAGGGCGTCTACAACCGGACCTATGAGCAGATGTTCCCCCTGCTGGGCATCGCGTGTATCTATCTGCTGCTGGTCTTCATTCTGTCCTGGCTATTGGGAATTCTGGAAAGGAGGCTGCGTCAAGGTGATCGACGTTAAAAATCTCTGCAAGTCCTTTGGGGACCATGAGGTCCTGAAGGATATCTCCGAGCATATCCATCCCGGGGAAAAGGTGGTCATCATCGGCCCTTCCGGTTCCGGCAAGTCCACCTTCCTGCGCTGCTTGAACCTGTTGGAGAATCCTACCTCCGGCATCATCTCCTTTGAGGGTGTGGATATCACGGATCCCAAGACCGACATCAACAAGATGCGCCAACGGATGGGGATGGTCTTCCAGCATTTTAACCTCTTCCCTAACCTGACCATCCGGAAGAATATCACCCTTGCTCCCGTTCAGACCGGCCTCATGAAGCAGGCCGAGGCCGACGAGGAGGCTGTCCGCCTGCTGAAGCTGGTGGACCTGTCAGACAAGATTGACGCCTATCCCGGTCAGCTTTCCGGCGGCCAGAAGCAGCGCATCGCCATCGTCCGGGCCCTGGCCATGAAACCCAAGGTTATGCTCTTCGATGAGCCCACCTCCGCCCTGGACCCCGAAATGGTGGGGGAGGTGTTGGACGTCATGAAGCGGTTGGCTGAGAACGGCATGACCATGGTGGTGGTCACCCATGAGATGGGCTTTGCCCGGGAGGTGGGCGACCGTGTCCTTTTCATGGCAGATGGTGTTATTGTGGAGCAGAATACCCCCGCCGAACTCTTCAGCAACCCCCAGATGGAGCGCACCAAGAACTTTTTGGCCAAGGTGCTTTGAATTATCGGAATACCGTAAGGAAAGGTTACACACCCCTGCAGGGCAATTCCTGCGGGGGTGCATTTCGTTCAGGAGGCGGCAGGGAAATGTTCGGATCTCCGGAGAGCCGGCAGATGATAAAAGCCGCTGCGGTGGTTGGACCGCAACGGCTTTTTCTCTTTCTCTCTCTGGTTCGGGGCGGCTTAATATGCCACGCCCCAGTAGATCATCTTTTTGGCGGCTCGCCCACAGATGGGGCAGGTGTCGGCCAGGTGCTCCTGCTCGAAGGGGAGGCAGCGAGAGGTCATGCCGCCCTCTTCCTTCATTTTCAGCTCACAGTCCAGCTCGCCGCACCACATAGTCTTAATGAAACCGCCGTGCTCGGCCTGGAGCTGTTTTGCCTCCTCCAGGGAGAAGGCAGGGAAGATGTGCTCCTCCAGGTTCTTCTTAGCCCGGTTGAACAGACCTTCGTGGATGGCGTCCAGCAGAGCAGCGGCGGCGCTCTCCAGGTCTTCCAGGCTCACGAAGACCTTCTCGCCACTGTCACGGCGGACCAGGACGCACTGGCCCTTCTCCATGTCCTTGGGGCCAATCTCCACCCGGAGAGGGATGCCCTTCATCTCGTATTCAGCAGCCTTCCAGCCCATGGACTGGTCGGAGGCGTCCATCTTGGCACGGATTCCGGCTGCCTGCAGGCGCTCCATCAGGGCGGTGGCGGCGTCGATAACGCCCTCTTTGTGCTGAGCAACGGGAATGACCATGGCCTGAATGGGGGCGATGCGCGGAGGCAGGACCAGGCCGTTGTTGTCGCCATGGGTCATAATGATGCCGCCGATCATGCGGGTGGACACGCCCCAGGAGGTCTGATGCGGGTGGTGGAGGGTGTTGTCCTTGCCGGTGAAGGTGATGTCAAAGGCCTTGGCGAAGCCGTCGCCGAAGTAGTGACTTGTGCCGGACTGAAGGGCCTTATGGTCGTGCATCATGCACTCTACAGTGTAAGTCTCCTCTGCGCCGTTGAATTTCTCCTTCTCGGTCTTCTGGCCCTTGACCACGGGCATGGCCAGCACATTCTCCAGGAAGTCAGCATAGACGTTCAGCATCTGGTGGGTCTCTGCCCGGGCCTCCTCAGCGGTGGCGTGCATGGTGTGGCCCTCCTGCCACAGGAACTCGCGATGGCGAAGGAAGGGACGGGAGGTTTTTTCCCAGCGCAGGACGGAGCACCACTGGTTGTACAGCTTGGGCAGATCCCGGTGAGACTGGATGATATTTTTGAAGTGTTCGCAGAAGAGAGTCTCAGAGGTGGGGCGGATGCAGTACCGCTCCTCCAGAGGCTCACTGCCGCCGTGGGTGACCCAGGCACACTCGGGGGCAAAGCCCTCCACATGATCCTTCTCCTTCTGGAGGAGAGACTCGGGGATGAGCATGGGCATGGCCACGTTTTCGTGGCCGGTCTCCTTAAAGCGGCGATCCAGCTCCTTCTGGATATTTTCCCAGATGGCGTAGCCATAGGGGCGGTAGATGAACATACCCTTAATGGAGGAGTAGTCGATGAGCTCGGCCTTTTTGCACACGTCCGTGTACCATTGGGTGAAGTCGACCTCCATATCGGTGATCTGTTCCACTTTCTTCTTGTTTTCCTTAGCCATAGTGTTCCATCCTTTTTTATGAGACTCTCAAACATGAGTGGTTTCTGTATGGGTAAAAATTATTGTATGACCGATGGGAGAAAAAGTCAAGGAAATCCGGCTTTTCCGGAATAAATCTGCGAAAATTCCCCCGTCTGAAGGGAGAAAAGGGAGATGGACATGGGAACCGCGGGGATCCCGGAGCGGGGTGGAGCTTTGAGCCAACGAACCCCCCGGAGGGTTTTTCAACAAAGGTAGCAGGCCGCTGGGGTAAACAATGCAAGGGTTTTAAAGCTGAAAAATCCGCACCCTGAAGGGTGCGGATTTATATGATGGAGCGAGTGACGAGGCTCGAACTCGCTACCTCCACCTTGGCAAGGTGGCGCTCTACC
>JABUSR010000052.1 GCA_021442645.1 Ruminiclostridium sp. | reverse complement strand
ATTAAAACAAGCCAATTCTTGTCTTGTTTTAATCGGATTTCAGTATAAAATTCCCCTATTCTCTGGACTTTTTATCAAATTTATGTAATACTGAGAAGAAGACCTCTGCTCTGTGTGTGTTCAGAGCATACAAATAAAACCAGAAGGAGGAATGGTCCATGACCCGTAGCAAGCGAGTCCTCTCGGCTTTCCTTGCCTTTATGATTACCGTTACACTTCTGCCTGCGCCTGTAGCCCACGCTGCCGGCACCTCCACTTATAACGGAACCACCTACAGCACCGACTACACCACCTGGCGGCAGGCTGACCCTGCCTGGGGTGGGACTGCCCTGGGCGATCTTCACACCCTGGGCGGCTCCGGTTGCCTCATTTCGGCAATCGCTATCCTCATGTGCCACTCCGGGGCCTATGATCCCGCCAGCCTAAACCCCGGTTCCCTGCGGGATTGGCTGGACTCTAAGAATTGCATCAGCCACAGTGCAGACAGATCTAAGGACGCCCTTCTTTCTTTCGGGCTCATTACCTCTACCCTTTCCCCTCGGTTCTATTTTGTAAACCAGGAATTCTTTGACACTTCTACGCCCATGTCGGATATCAGCCTGCGTATCAGCGAGCTCACCGCCAGCGGGTACTATGTAGTAGCCCGAGTGAAGAACAGTGGGCACTTCGTGGCTGTGGCCAGTGCCGTGAGCGGCGACGCCCGCATCTATGATTCCGGCTATGTCTCCAAGAAACTTTTGTCAGAGTATAACGGAACCATCGGCGGCCTCATCTATTTTAAGGCAAACAAGTCTGGCAAGGACACCATTCTCCCCTCCGTGGGTGTCCCTACAGCCCCTGTCATCACCGGCATGTCTGACACTTATGGCACCGGTGACAACATCTCCCTCTCCTGGGCCAGCACCAGCCTGACCACGCACTACAACATTTATGTGGAACAAAAGCAAACCGACGGCAAATGGAAAGAGAACTTCAGATATTACTTCTATGTCACCTCTCCCTTCACCTTTGACGCCCTCCCCGCCGGCCAGTATCGGCTCAAGCTCCAGTCCACCAATGCCAACGCCAACCCTTGGACCTTCGCCAACTCAGCCTACAAGGAGTTCACCGTAAAACCCGGGGTCCTGACCATTACATACAATGCTAACGGCGGCAGCTGCAGCACAGCCTCCCAACTGGTTAAGCAGTATACCAAATATGACCTGCCCACGCCCACCCGGTCCGATGCCGCTTTCTTGGGCTGGTACACCGAAGACGGCAAGCTGGTCACCACCTCCTCTACCGTCACCACTGACAAGGGGCATACTCTCACCGCCAAGTGGGACACCGGGGGCGTCGGCTTCAAGAAATCTGCCAGCTACGCCAACACCTTCCGGGATGTTGCAAAGAGCGCCTGGTACTACAGCAGTGTTGCCTTAGTCTATTCTTACGGACTGATGAACGGGACCGAGTCCAACAAGTTCTCTCCCTCTGATCAAATCACCGGTGCTCAAAGCATCACCTTGGCTGCCCGACTCCGGAAAATCTACCTGACAGGTGACGGCACCTTCTCCAAAAGCTCACCCTGGTACAAAACCTACAGCGACTATGCCATCAACCAAAAAATCGTTTCCGCTGAACCTTCTGACATGAACGCGGTTTTTACCCGGCAGGAATTCGCTGCAATGATTGCCAACGCACTTCCCAGCGCCGCTTTGCCGGCAATCAATGACATAAAGGCCGGCTCGATTCCGGACGTCTACCGTTCCGACGCCTCTATTTACAAGCTCTATCGAGCGGGCATTTTCGCCGGAACTGACGCCGCAGGCACGTTCCGCCCCAACGATCCTATCTCCCGCGCAGAGGTCGCCGCTGTTCTGGTACGGCTGGCTGATCCCAATGTCAGGATGCTCTTCACTTTGAAGTGAGCAACCAGAACGCTGGTTTGAACTTTCACCGGGCCTAATATTCGAGCCCTCGTCTGAGGGAAGAAAGGAATGCTTCAATATGGACAAAGCTACCCTGACAATGATGCGGGTCTTCCTCTTTGCCGCCATCACCCTGCTGGCTGGCACCTATTTCCCTTTGGTTAAAATGGTTGAGCCCCTGAGGATTCCTCTGCTAATCAGCTTTTTCCTGTTCTACGGGGTGATGGGCAACCTGATGTTCCGGCTGTTCGGCAAAGGCATGGGCGGAAAGCTTTATCTTCTGACTTTTGCCTTCACCGCCGCAGGACTGGCAGGCACCTATATACTGTCCTCTGACGTAGCAGCCTTTACCCTGGAGAACATCGCCGGCACCCTGATTACAGTGCCCGCCTATACCATTGCAGCCTATAAGCTGCTTCCCCGCAGCTAATGCAGTACCAAAGCGCGCCCGGAATGGGTGCGCTTTGCCCTTTTCGGCCGCTTTTCCGGCCTGCTGGAAAAAGGCCCTTTATCCTGCACCAAAAAACACCTTTTTGCCATCCGGCAAAAAGGTGTTTTTTATACAGTCAGAGTATAGGGGCAGGGACGGACACGCCGTCGGAGTCTAACTCACTCCTGCTCCCAATTGTGATAGACATTCTGTACGTCGTCGTTGTCTTCCAGGAAGTCAATCAGTTTCTCCATGTTCTTGATATCTGCGGGGTCAGTAAGAGTCACATAATTCTGGGGGACCATTTCCACCTGTGCAGAGGCAAACACATAGCCCTTCGCTTCCATGGCAGAGGCCACAGCACCGCAGTCATCGGGTTCAGTATAGATGGTGAAGCACTCCTCTTCCGGTTCGATGTCAGCCGCACCACAGTCCAGCGCATCCATCATCACGGTATCCTCGTCCAAGTCTCCATCCTCGTTTGCAAGGATGATCACACCCTTCCGGTCGAAAGACCAAGACACACAGCCGGTGGCACCCAGGCCCTTGCCGTACTTATCCAGCAGGTGACGGACTTCAGGAGCAGTGCGCTGACGGTTGTCGGTCAGAGCCTCGACGATCACGGCAACGCCGCTGGGCCCATAGCCCTCATATACCACGGATTCGTAGCTATCGGTATTGTTGGAGCCCAGCGCCTTCTCGATGGTTCGCTTGATGTTATCGTTGGGCATATTGGCGGACTTTGCCTTGGCAATAACGGTTGCCAGGCGGGAGTTATTGGCGGGATCGCCGGAGCCGCCGGTCTTAACGGCCACAATGATTTCCTTGGCGATCTTGGTGAATGCGGCGCTGCGCTTTGCGTCGGCTGCGCCCTTGGTCTTCTGAATATTATGCCACTTGGAATGTCCGGACATAGGTATCGTTCCCTTCCTGCTTTATAAATTATTCGCGGGACCACGCCTTGGGCGTTTCCTGCGCAATCTTTAACTAAGTAATTTTATCATATCCCTTGTCCCTTGACAAGCGTTCTTCC
This sequence comes from Ruminiclostridium sp., assembly GCA_021442645.1. Lineage (GTDB taxonomy): Bacteria > Bacillota > Clostridia > Oscillospirales > Oscillospiraceae > Evtepia. The sequence continues at coordinate 4,821 of JABUSR010000052.1, read as the reverse complement.
TCATAAATATGCGAAAACCTCTCTCTGTTTAGCAGATATCTCTACCTGCAGACCGGGAAAGGCTGTCTCCAGCCATTCTTTTACCACGGGGCATATCACCGTCTCGGTGGAATAGTGCCCGGCGTCCAGCAGATTGATACCCAGCGTTCTCGCCTCCAGATAGATGTCGTGCTTCAGGTCAGAGGTCAGGAAGGTATCGCATCCCTGTGCCTTGACCAAGGGGAGCATGCTTCCGCAGGCACCGCCCCCCACCGCCACCTTCCGGACTGGAACACCGACATCCATGACCCGGATCCCCTCCAGGCCGAGAACTTCCTTGGTATGATCGGCAAAACGCTTCAGTGTCATGGGCCCCTCGGACAGGACCCCCACCCGACCAACGCCGTAGGACACACCCATCTCGTCCACACCGTCTACCTCCAGAGGAACCGGCTCCTCCAGGCCAACCAGCCGGGCCAATTCCGAATTGACGCCGCCCTCAGCCGCGTCCAAATTCGTGTGGGCACAGATAGCGGCAATGTTCTTTTCGATGAGTGCCAGAATGTTCTGACCGGTAGAGGTCTCATCTGTAACCTTCCCAATCTGCCCCCAGATCACAGGGTGATGTGCCACGATAAGCTGACAGCCTTTGGCTTCCGCTTCGTCGATGGTCTCCGGTGTTATATCCAGGGCCACCAGCACTTTCGTAACCAGCCGGTCTCCTCGGCCCACCAGAAACCCCGCGTTGTCAAAGCTCATCTGATACCGGAATGGAGCCTTTTGGTCCAGCATCTCATAGATTTCCTTTACCATTGCCATGCATTCCACTCCCTTTCCATTTTCTTCAGTTCAGCCAGAAGGGCTTCCTCCCGGGCCAAATTCTCCGGTTTCGTCTCCCCCTGCTGCATTCCGGCCAGAGCACGCTCCCTTCTGCAGATCTGATCTGCCAGATATCCCCCCCGCCGGGGATTCTCCTGGCCGGGTATCTGTCGACCCGCCCAAAGTTCTGCGGGTGTGTAGGGCGCAGGTTCCTGCCCTCCGGTCGCCGTAAGGATTACATAGTACTTGCTTCCCTCTTGTGCCACTGTCTCTCTTCGAATCACATAGCCGTGTTCCAATAGCCACCGGCGCAGTTCCGGCTGAGAGCTCATGGGCTGGAGTAGGAGCAGGACCTCCCGGGTCCAAGGTGCTGCGTCCAGAATCCGAGCGATGAGCTCGCCGCCCATGCCGCAGATGGCCACCGTATCAACCTCCTCCGGGCCGATCCCCTCCAGCCCGTCGCATCGCCGGAAGGTAACCGCCTCCTCTGCGCCGAAGTTCCGGGCCGTCTCCCGGCCCCGCTGAAGGGGGCCCTCGTTAACATCTGAGGCCACCGCCCGGTCGATTCTCCCGTTCCGCAGCAGAAATACCGGCAGATAGGCATGGTCTGTTCCCACGTCTGCCAGTCTGGCCCCGGCAGGGACCTGCGCCGCAACGGCGGCCAGTCGGGGCGACAGTTCCAGTTTGTTCATAACAGATCCTTTCGTCCATAAAAAAGAGGCGGGAGATCCCGCCCCTTTTGTTCGTACCCTTACTTCTTCTTTGCAGCAATAATGTCGTTGAGCTCCTTGACCAGGTCGTCCACAGATGTGTCATGGACCAGGCAGGCCTCCTCAACGGTCTCATTCCGGGACGCAGGGCAGCCCAGGCAATGCATGCCAATGTTCAGGAAGGCAGGTGCAGCCTCGGGGGCGATGTCCAGGATATCACCCACAATGGTATCTTTGGTAATGGTAGCCATGGTGTTTCCTCCATTTTTCCGGGTAGAGGGGCGTCTCCACCCTCTGTTTTTTCTGTTCAAAAAGGGGACTGTCCAAGCGGCAGCCCCCTTTTTTCATACTGTGCTTCTGCCGCAGCAGATATTCCAAATTGGTGGATTACTCTGCGTCCTCAGCCTCAGCCTCAGCCTCGACCTCAGTCTCTTCTTCAGCAGCAGTGTTCAGCAGAGCACGGATGGACAGAGAGACCTTCTTCCGCTCATTGTCAATATCGGTGACCTTCACGTCAACAATCTGGCCTTCTTCCAGAACATCGCCGGGCTTCTCGATGCGGTGGTCAGCAATCTGGGAGATGTGAATCAGACCGTCCACGCCGGGAACAATCTCAGCAAATGCGCCGAAGGTCATCAGCTTGACCACGCGAACGCTTGCCACAGAGCCGACCTCATAGGTCGCAGTGAACTTCTCCCAAGGGTTCTGGGTGCGGTCCTTCATGCCCAAGGAAATCTTTCTCTTCTCAGGGTCGAAGGAAATAACATAGACGGAGACAGCATCGCCGACAGCAACCACCTCAGCGGGGTTCTTGATACGGCTCCAGGACAGTTCGGACACATGGACCATGCCGTCCACACCGCCGATGTCCACAAATGCGCCATAAGAGGTCAGAGACTTGACGGTACCTTCGTACTTCTTGCCCACCTCGATGTTGTCCCAAACTTCAGCAGCCTTGGCAGCCCGTGCTTCCGCAGCCACAGCACGGATGGAGCCCACCACACGACGGCGGGAACGGTTAACCTCGGTGATCCGAAGCTGAACGCGCTCCTTGATCATCTCAGACAGGTCAGCGCCGCGAGGCATACCGGTCTGGGAAGCGGGAACGAAGACGCGGATGCCCTTGACATTGACCACGATACCGCCCTTGTTATCCTCGGTGACGACACCTTCCATGACAGTCTTGTCTTCCACAGCTGCCTCGATGGTGTCCCAGTTCTTCACGGTATCCAAACGCTTCTTAGACAGGGTCGCAACGCCCTCCATGTCGTTAACGCGCATAACATAGGTCTCAATCTCGTCGCCGACCTTCACGATGTCCTCAACCTTCACGGTGGGGTCGTCAGACAGCTCAGACAGGGGGATATAGCCGGCATGCTTGGTGCCCAGGTCCACATTGACCTCGGTAGTGGTGATGCCGGTAACGACACCTGTGACCTTATCTCCAGTATTTAAAGTTTTGATGGATCTCTCCAGCATGTCTGCAAAAGACTCTTCGATCTCCATAACATTGTTCTGTTCGTCGCTCATTTTGTTTTTGACCTCCTTTATTATCCACTCCGGCGTAGAAGCACCGGCAGTGATTCCCACAGAAGCTACCCCGCTCACCATACTCCGGTCAAGCTCCTCAGCCCGACTGATGTGGAGAACCAGCGGGCAGTGCGCCCGGCATAACTCAGCAAGACGGTTCGTGTTGGAGCTTTTTCGGTCGCCGATTACGATCATTGCGCCGCAGTGCTCCGCCAGACGTTGTGCTTCTGATTGCCGCTTACACGTAGCATCACATATTGTATCAAAAATTTCTGCGTTTGTATACTCTTTTTTTATTTTTTCTCGGCACGGAGTCCAAATTTTATCCGTAGATGTAGTTTGGGAGACCATGGTGATGGGTTTTTGTGGATTTTCCTTTGTCTCCTCTATGTATTTTGATAGTTCGGCCTCGTTGCGGAATATCTTTGCTCCTTCACACCAACCGGCAATGGCCGTCACCTCCGGGTGCTCCGGTGCGCCGATGATGATGACCTGCCGCCCCCGGGCGCTGGCATCCTTCACGATCTCATGGATTTTTGATACATTCAAACAGGTAGCGTCGGCAATGGGGCAGCCCATCTCCTCCAGTCGATCGTAAACAGCCTTCCCCTCTCCATGGGATCGTATAATTACCCCGCATCCCGGGGTGATTAGGTCAACGGAATCCACACACCCTACTCCCCGGGCTGCCAGTTCCTCGATGACATTGTCATTGTGGATGACCGGGCCCAGCATCACATAGGGCTCTTCGGAATCGGCGATCTTCTGCGCCAGTTCCACCGCCCGACGGACCCCAAAGCAGAAGCCCGCCGACTTAGCGAGGATGACCTCTCTCACGGTGCTTCCTCCCCGCCCAGAGCCTTGATTTTCTCCATCAGAACATCGGTGGCTGCCTGATAGTCGTCCGTAGTGGCCTTACGATCCTCTGTAAATGGCAGGTAAGCCTCACCGATGTGGATCCTAACCGGGGTGAAAAGACCCCGCTGGGTGGAGATGTGAACCGGAATGATAGGGACCTTACTGCGGATGGCCATCATGGCTGCGCCCGTTTTCCCGTCGCCGATCTCATCATTTCTGGTACCCTCAGGGAAGATAAGGAGTTTGTCTCCCCCCTTTAGGGCCTTCAGGGCAGATTTTACCGCACCCACATCGGCCTTGCCCCGTTTGACCCAGATGATGAACCCCAGCCAGTTGAGCACAGAACTTACCACCGGCCAGTGAGATATCTCTTCCTTGGCCATGATCCACACCTGCTCCTGCCGCGGAAAGGAGGTAACGATGTAAAACGGATCTGTGTTGTATACATGGTTTGCGCAGATGACTGCAGGGCCCCGGGGGATGTTCTCCCTGCCGTAGACCTTGGTCGGCTTGAAGAGGTTCCCAATCCCAAAGATGACCTTGGACATACCATGGGCAAAATCGTACTTTCTCAAAGCTTCAGCCTCTCTTTCACAATGGTTTGCAGGAGGTCAATGCTCCCCTCCAGGTCCAGGCTCGAGGTATCCACCACCACGGCGTCCTCCGCCTGACGCAGAGGCGCCGCTGCCCGGTGGCTGTCAGCATAGTCCCGTTGGGCAATCTCCTCTTTCACCCGCTCAAAAGAAACCTCCTGCCCCTTTTCCAGAAGTTCTCTGTGGCGGCGCCGGGCCCGTTCCTCCACGGAAGCAGTCAGGAATATCTTCACATCAGCATCCGGCAAAACCACAGTACCGATGTCCCGGCCGTCCATAATAACGCTGTTCTCCCGGGCCAGGGACCGCTGCATCTCCAGCAGAAAGGCCCG
>JABUSR010000151.1 GCA_021442645.1 Ruminiclostridium sp. | reverse complement strand
ATCAATGATGTCTCCGGTCTTTACGGGGCAGGTGTGCTCCACCGGCTTCTTGTTGATCCGGGTCCCGTTTTTGGTCTGCAGCGGCTGCAGCCGCCAGTTCCCCTTATCATCCCGCAGCAGTGCAATATGGCTGCGGGAGACGGTGGGGAAGTCCAGCAGCACATCGGAAAACCGGCCTCTGCCCACGGTATTCTCCCAGTGGCGCAGGTCAAACCGGGTCCCATCGTTCATAGAGAGCCATCCCCAGATCTCCTTCCCCGGCTTTTCCCGGAACAGGGACAGCAGGCAACGGGCAATGACGATGATTGCAACGATAATCGCCAGGACCCGCAGAACGCCGCAGACCACAGGCAGGACTGCATCGATGACCGCCAGCACTGTCTGCCCCGGGTCTGTATTGGCCAGTGCCCCGTGGACCTGTTCTGACAGCTTGGAAAAGATGATCCGAATCCGCTCGAAGATCTCCTGCATAGGCCCCCTCCTTTCTCCGGCGGTGTCCCGTCGGTGGGTTTCTCTTTCTTCTGAAGGTGAACTTATATTATACCAGAAAAATCAGAAAGCACAAGACAGAAAGCGCCCTGCCCTTCCTCCCGCAAAGGCGCTCGGACCCGTCATACCGCGCTTTTCTGCATGATACCGCAGCTCTGTAAACAATTCTCCGATAAAGTATGACATTTTTATGAACCCTTCCCCCTCTTGCATCTCTGCAGGCACCTGTGCTACACTGAGAGCAGATTTTTCCCTGAGAGGAGGACCCGCCATGAAAGCATTCGCCTATCTGGGCGGTGGCCGGGTCGGTTGGATCGAAGCCGACCGTCCCCACGCCGGGGGCTTTGACGCTGTGGTCCGGCCCCTGATGGCCGCCCCCTGCACCTCAGACGTCCACAATGTTGCCATCGACTGCCTGGCGCCCAACCGCATCCTGGGCCATGAGGGTCTGGGCGAGGTCGTAGAGGTAGGCCCCCTGGTGCGGGACTTCCGGGTGGGTGAACTCGTTGCCATCCCCCCTGTGACCCCCGACTGGCGGACAGTCCCCTCCCAGCTGGGCGCCCACCAGCACTGCAGCGGGCTCATCACCGGCCAGAAACTTTCCAATTCCGAAGACGGCCTCATGGCCGAGTACGCCCTCATCCGGGACATTGACGCCAACGCCGCCCGCATCCCCGATGGGGTCTCTCGGGAGGCCGCCGTCATGGCCGCAGATATGCTGAACACCGGCCTCTACGGGGCCGAGCTGGCGGAAGTGCAGGCCGGTGACACCGTGGTGGTCATGGGCATAGGCCCGGTGGGCCTCATGGCTGTGGCCGGTGCCCGTCTCCGGGGCGCCGGGCGGATTATTGCCATCGGCAGCCGTCCCCACTGCATGGAGCTGGCCCGTTTTTACGGGGCCACCGACCTGGTCAACTACCGGGAGGGCGATATCCTGCGGCAGGTCCATCTGCTCACGGATAAGCAGGGGGCTGACTGCTGTATCTGCGCCGGAGGGGGCGACGACTCCCTGGGCCAGGCCGTGGCCATGGTCCGCTGGGGCGGCACTGTGGGGAATGTGAACTACTTCACCACCTATGGGGATCTGCCCATCAACAATGTGCGCTATGGCTTCGGCATGGGCAACAAGACCATCCGGGGCGGCGAGTGCCCCGGCGGCCGGGCCAGAATGGAGCGCCTGCTCCGGCTCCTCCAATACCGTCGGGTGGACCCCACCCCGCTCATCACCCATCGCTTCACAGGGCTGGACCAGCTCAAGACCGCCTTCCGCCTCATGGAGGAAAAGCCCCCCGAACTGGTCAAGGCCATCGTTTCCCTATAACCTCCTTCATAATATATGAAAGGAAAAAACAACCATGCAAAGTTTATTCCGCTGTCCCCTCTGCCGGTCTCCTCTGGACCGACAGGCGGACCGCTACCTCTGTCCCACCGGCCACAGCTTCGACCGGGCCTCTGCCGGATACGTCCACCTTCTCCCTGCCAACAAGATGCACTCCAAGGACCCCGGCGACGACAAGGGCATGGTCACCGCCCGGACCCGTTTCCTTTCCGCTGACTACTACCGCCCCCTGTGCGATGCCCTGGCCGACCTTGCCCTGTCTTATGCCTGTAAGCAGGTGAATATCCTGGACTCCGGTTGCGGCGAGGGCTACTACAGCGCCGCCATCTACCAGGCGCTGGTCCGCGCAGGCCATTCGGTACAGCTGGCCGGGGTGGATCTCTCCAAGCACGCCCTTCGCCGGGCAGCCAGGCGGGAGCCTGCGGCTGAGTTCGCCGTGGCCTCCGTCTACGATATTCCCATGGGGGACCAACAGGCGGACATCATCCTCAACTGTTTCTCCCCCTTGGCTCTGGAGGAATTCCTCCGCATCCTGAAGCCGGGCGGTGTCTATTTCTATGTCGTCCCCGGGGCGCGCCATCTTTGGGAACTGAAAGAGATCCTCTACGAGGACCCCTATCCCAACACAGAGAAACTCACACCCTATAAGGGCTTCACCTACCTGGATGTCCGGTCGGTGGACGGGACCGTCCATCTGCCCGATTCCCAGACCATTTCCGACCTCTTTCAGATGACGCCCTATTTCTGGAAAACCTCCAGGCGCAGCGCTGAAAAGCTCACCGCCCTGGACAGTCTGGATACCACCGTCTCCTTCCGCATCCATGTGTTCCGCAAGGACAGCTGACGGGAGACCCCATTTCAACGACCAGCAAGGATCAAACGCTATGAAGAAAACCATCTTTTTTGACCTGGACGGCACCCTCACCGACTCCGGCCTTGGCATCACAAAATGCGTCCAGTTGGCGCTGGACCACTTCGGCATCCATGTGGAAGATCGTGACGAGCTCCGGTTCTTTGTGGGCCCCCCTCTGCGGGAGTCCTTCGCCGGGTACGGTCTGGACCAGATGCAGATTGAGGAGGCTGTGGAGGTCTTCCGCAGCCGGTACGTCCCCATCGGCAAGTATGAAAACGAGCCCTACCCCGGCATCCGGGAACTGCTGACCTCCCTCCGGGAGGAGGGCCACCCCATGTATGTGGTCACCTCCAAGCCGGTAATCCTGGCGGTGGATATTCTGGAGCACTTTAAATTAGACGACTTTTTTGAAGAGATTTGCGGGGCTGACCTGGAGGGGAAGAGGGACAACAAGGAGGACGTGATTGCTTACCTGCAGAAAAAAGTGGGCAAGCTGAACAACGTGGTCATGGTGGGCGACACCCACTACGATGTATTGGGGGCCGCCGCGCACGGCATCCCCACCATCGGGGTGACCTGGGGCTTCGGCTCGGAGGCCTCCCTCCGGGAGGCGGGCGCCATCGCCATCACCCACACCATGGAGGAACTCCACGCCTGCATAAACAGTCTGTGATGGGTTCCCCCTCCCCATTCCCTTTATACAAAAACAAAACCTCTGTATTCCCGGCCGCACAGCACGGGAATACAGAGGTTTTTCCTATCACATTTCTCGGCGGCCCTCCAGGGCACGCATGAGGGTGGCGTCGTCGGCGTACTCCAGGTGTCCGCCCACAGGCACACCGTAGGCCAGGCGGGTGACCTTGACCCCGAAGGGCTTGAGCATCCGGGAGAGGTACATGGCCGTGGCCTCTCCCTCCGTATCCGGGTTGGTTGCCATAATAATCTCCTGGATTTCTCCTTGGGCTACCCGCTCCAGCAGGGACTTGATGTGCAGGTCGTCGGGGCCCACGCCGTTCATGGGCGAGAGCACCCCGTGAAGCACATGGTACCGTCCCCGGTACTCCCGGGCCCGCTCGATGGCAATGACATCCTTCGGGTCGGCTACCACACAGACCACAGATCCATCCCGCTTCTCACTGGCACAGATGGGGCAGAGGCCGTCTCCCTCTGTCAGGTTCTGGCACACCGGGCACAGTGCGATGGTCTGCTTGGCCTCCAGAACCGCATGGGCAAAGGTCTCCACCTCGTTCTCCGGCAGGGACAGGACAAAAAAGGCCAGGCGCTGGGCTGTCTTGTGACCAATGCCGGGCAGGCGGGCAAACTGCTCCACCATTTTTTCCAAAGCTGGGGGAAAGTATTCCATCATTCACCTCTGAGCGTCCGGATTGCGGCGGCAGGGTCAGCAGCCCCATAGACGGCACTGCCCGCCACCAGCACATCGGCACCGGCCCGGACCACCAGGGGGGCGGTGTTCGGATCTACGCCGCCGTCCACCTCCAGGTGGCAGGCGGGGTTGTATTCCTCAATATACCGGCGGATGGCCTCGATTTTTGGCAACTGGTCCGTCATGAACTTCTGTCCGCCGAAGCCGGGCTCCACCGTCATCACCAGGATTAGATCCACATCCTTGATATAGGGCAGAACCGCCTCCGCAGCAGTGATGGGCCGCAGGACGATGCCCTTCTTCACACCTCTTCGTTCCATGGCCTCCAGTGCGGCCCGGATGCCGGGCGGCATGTCGGCCTCCAGGTGAACGGAGAGCAGGTCCGCGCCGGCATCGGCAAAGGCGTCGATGTAGCGCACGGGCTTCTCGATCATCAGGTGGACGTCCAGGAACATATCCGTAGCCTTCCGCAGGGACTTCACTACGGGGACGCCGATACTGATGTTGGAGACGAACATACCGTCCATCACATCCACATGGAGCCAGTCCGCACTGCTGACCCGCCGGACCTCACGGCCCAGGTCGGCAAAATCGGCGGAGAGTATCGAAGGTGCGATCTTAATCAAACCATATCATTCCTTTCTCAGGTATCTGTCGGCGGGTCCCCGTCGAAAACCGACGGGCCGGTGCAAATGCACATTGGTTCACCCACCGTATAAGATACGACAGGCAGCGGCGGGGTGCACCCCGTCGGGGCGGCAGTCCGTTCCTTCGTTTGGCTGCAGACGCATTCTTCTGCCTCTCCTATTTTATCTGTCTTTTCTTTTTCTGTCAACGGAAACGAGTTCTTGACAGGGAATGTTCCTACGGGTAGAATAGTAAAATGGACAAGGTATCAGAACCCCTGCCCCCTGTTGTATCACACCGGAAAGGAATGACGCCCGTGGCGAAGCTGAAAAAGCGTTCTGTTGTACCCATTTACGCCATAGCTGCGATTTGGGTGATTTTCACCCTGCTCCACCCGCTGTACCGGGTCTCCGATTTCGTGTCGGTTATCCTCCTCTCGGCCGTGGTGTTTATTGTGACAAAGGGCATCTTCCCTACCGTAGAATATACGCTGCCTGATCCGGAGCCCACCAAGGCCTCCGAGGACGAGAAACCGGAGGACGACACCGACGAAGCCGAGAAGGCAGAGGCTGCCGGGGAAGAGGCTCCCTCCTCTACCGGGGACCCAAGCCTGGATGCCCTCTTCCAGGAGAAGGATCGGGCCCTGAGTGAGATGCGCCGCCTCAACGAGGCCATCGCCGATGAGACCATCTCCGCCCAGATCGACCAGCTGGAGGACATCACCTCCAAGATTCTGAACCACGTGATCGTTCACCCGGAAAAGCAGCCCCAGATTCGCAAGTTCCTGATCTACTATCTGCCCACTACTCTGAAACTTCTGAATACCTACGACCGCATGGGCGCCGCCGGTGTCTCCGGCGAAAACATCGACAGCACCATGCAGAAGATCGAATCCACCATGGACACCATCGTCTCCTCCTTCCAGAAACAGTTGGATTCTCTCTTCCAGGCGGAGGCCATGGACATCGCCTCCGATATCACCACCCTTGAGAATCTGCTGGTCCAGGAAGGCCTGGCTGACATGGACTGATCTCCCACTGAAGAAAGGATATTTCTATGGCTGAGGAATACATCCCCGAACTGACCCTGAACCCCAATTCCCCCCTGGGCTCTGCTGTCCAGGCAGCTCCTGCTGCCCCCCAGGTGCAGGAGTCGACCCCCCTCCAGGACCTGCCCGCCAGTGACCTGGACGAGAGCAAGCTCTCCGAGGCCGAGCGCAAGACCGTAGAGGAATTTGCCCAGGCCATCGACCTCTCCGACAGCAACATGATTCTCCAGTACGGCTCCGCCGCACAGAAGCATGTGTCCGATTTTTCCGAGACCACCCTCCAGCAGATCCGAACCAAGGACCTGGGCGAGATTGGCGACACCCTGGCCGGCCTGGTCCGGGAGCTGCAGAGCTTTGACGCCGGAGAGGAAAAAAAGGGCATCGGCGGATTCTTCCGAAAGAAGAAGGACCAGTTGGAGACCCTGAAGGCCGGCTACGCCAAAGCCTCCGCCAACGTGGACAAAATCGCCGAAAATCTGGAACGCCATCAAATCACCCTGATGAAAGACGTGGCCAACCTGGACCAGATGTATGAGCTCAATGCCCGGTACCAGAAGGAACTTACCATGTATATCCTGGCCGGTAAGAAGAAGCTGGCTCAGGTGCGGGCCACAGACCTGGTCCGTCTCCAGGAAAAGGCCTCCTCCGGCAGCCAGGAAGACGCCCAGGCCTACAACGACCTGGCCAACTACTGCACCCGCTTTGAGAAAAAGCTCCATGACCTGGAGCTCACCCGCATGATTGCTCTGCAGATGGGCCCCCAGACCCGGCTTCTCCAGAACAACGACACCCTGATGATCGAAAAGATCCAGTCCAGCCTGGTGAATACCATCCCCCTTTGGAAGAGCCAGATGGTTCTGGCACTGGGGCTGGAGCACTCCCGGCAGGCTACCGCCTCTCAGAATGCCGTCACCGAGATGACCAACACCCTGCTGAAGCAGAACGCCGATATGCTCAAGATGGGCACCATTGAGACCGCTCGGGAGGCCGAGCGCTCCGTGGTGGATCTTGAGACCCTCAAGCACACCAACCAGCAGTTGGTGGAGTCCCTGGATGAGGTCATGCGGATCCAGTCCGAAGGCGCCCAGAAGCGCCGGGAGACCGAGGCCGAGCTGGCCAAGATTGAGGGCGAGCTGAAGCAGAAACTCCTTGAACTGAGAGGATAATACAGGCCCCTCCCCAAGGCAGGCCTGCCAACCTCATGGAGGTTCCTATGAAATTTTTCAAGAAACAATCGGTTGCCATCGTGCTCACAGCCCTCATTGTCGCCCTCTGCTGCATGTGGGGCTACTCTCGTGACCATATGGACCTTCTGCCGGATTCCGGCGGTACGGACCGCGCCTCCGGTGACAGCAACCTGAACTACTACCTGAGTCAGATTGACGATGGTGCCGGGCTCTTCTCCTCGGAGACCGTCGACCGTCTGGCCCGAAAAAATCTGATTCTGAACAACACCTACCACAGTACTCTGTCTGTGAAGACCGTGGAGTTCCTCGGCGGAACGGACATCCGGACCTATGCCGAAGACGCCGCGGCCGATATGAACCTGGGGGGCCGCGATCTCTTTCTTCTGCTGGATGCCGAATCCCAGGACTGGTATGTGACCTACGGCAATGGCATTGCCTCCTTTATAGAGTCCAGCCGGGACCTGCCCGACCTGTTCCGGAGCTGCATCACCCCCGCCTTCTGGGAGGAAGGTGCAAGTGACAGCGCCATCCTGGAGCTGTTTGACGAAATGCAGGACTGGTACGGGGATACCCTCCCCGCAGACAACTCCTCCAATGAGGGCTCCATCTACCATACCGACAGCAAGACTCCCTCTATCACCTTCGGTGCCATTCTCAGCGGAATTCTGCTGACCCTGCTGGCCAACCTGTGGTGGATCATCCTCGTGCTGATTGCCCTGAGCATTGCAGACCAGCTGCGTTTTAAGAAATACTTCGCCAAGTATCCTCCCGGCACATCCCCCGTGCCCATGTTCCACCCCTTCCTGTTCTGGCACCGTGCCGGGTCCTCCTGGTATGCGCACCGCATGGAGGAGGCCATGGAAGAGGCCGCAGAAGAGGAAGACGAACCCTTCGATGAGAGCGACCCCAACGAGGCCTCCGACAGTTCCTGGTATCAGGGACAGAATCAGTACCGGCAGCAGGATCATTATCAGCGGGGCCCCGGCTACAGTACGGACCCCAACGAACCCGGCCCCTTCGGTCCTCAGAGCTATGTTGATCCCCAGGTGGACCTGAACAGCAGTATGTCCCCCAGCTTAAAGGGGCAGTTTGTCCGGCTGATTCGGGGCGTCGTCGACCTTTTCCTTCAGTTCCTGGACTTACTGGGAAGCCTCTTCCGGCGTATGTGATTTTTCCCCGTTAACTGCAAAGAGTCCGCCCAATGCGCTCCGTATAGGCGCATCAGGCGGACTCTTTTCTGTTTTGTCAGGCTTCCTCTGCCGCTTCTTCCGGGGGGCTCTCATACTGAAATCCGATTAAAACAAGACAAGAATTGGCTTGTTTTAATAGCCTCCGC
>JABUSR010000174.1 GCA_021442645.1 Ruminiclostridium sp. | reverse complement strand
ATTCGCTGCCCCCTTAAGGGGGCAACCACAGGAGATAGGCCCTTATAGGGCCTGGTCAAACTACCGTTCAACCGGTGGTTTTGATTTTTGCTTGTTAGCAAGGAGGGTCCTCCGTGGCCGGGCTGCCGGGACGGTCAAAGTCCGGGAGGAGGAACGTGCCCACAAGGAAGGTCAGGGAGTAGAACGCGGTGAACAACATGGCCAGGAACCAGCCGTGGGTGTTCACCAGGTGGACCACCAAGGAATAGATGATCATCTGCAGGGTGTAAGCTGCTGCCCAGTAGAGGGTGAGAATGACGGCCACCTTGCCCGGGGTAGCCCCCGGAAGTTTGGCAGGCAGAGTGAACAGAGACGGGGTGGAGATGAAGATTACGAAACCCAACAGAATGGCCGATATCGTGGCCACTGTGGGGGATGGGGTGAGGATCATCAGGAAAAACAGCAGAGACTGACTCACGCCGGAGAAGCGATAGAGTACCATCTGCCGTTTGAGCTTTTTCGCCAGAATGATACCGATGACGGTGCCGGGGATGCCTGTGAGGGCAATCATCAGGGAGATGAACTGGGAGTCCACAGTGAAGTCAGGGTTCAGCGGGAAGAGATAGAGCATCACGGTGTACATAACCAGACGCCCGGTCATGGTGAAGAGGAACCGATAGAGGAAGGGCTCCCGCAGCCCGTCCCGGTAGCGATAGACCTGGGTGGGGTGGTTGCTTTCGTCTTTGGGGACGATGGGGTAACCCCGGCCAATCATGAGCCACAGGACAAGGAGGGCCGCGCTGAAGATGCCGTAGAACAGAATTACCGAGCGCCAGTCTCCCAGCCAGGTTCGAACAGGGGAGATGGACAGCAGGGCAATCAGGTTGCCAGTGTTGGGGCCGGCGTTATTGATACCGATCCAGATAGGCTGGCGTTTGGGCTCGAAGCAGTAGACCACATAAGGGGTCAGGCATATCATGAGAACGGCACCGCCGAAGCCAAGCAGGAACCGGGTGACAACAAAGAAGGGGAGGTTCATAGCTAAGGCCCCTATCACCACGGAACTGATCAGAAGGCAGGAAAACGTCACGGTGTTTTTGGGCCCCAACTTTAAGAGAATCCAGGCGGCTACGAAGTTGCCCAGGATTTTTGCCAGGGAAATGGCGTTGTTTACTGAGGAGGGAAGTGAGGTGAGACCGAACTCCTGGACAATATCTGAAGTGACGATAGAGCCGACCATCCAGGATGCACTGAAAAAGGCGTAGGATAGGAAGAGCAGGCACTCAAGGGCGACGGCTCGCTGGGGACTGATCACTTTGGGGGGCATGGCGCACACCTCCTTTCCCAGCACCGGGCCGGAATGGGTATCTTCTATTTTACAAGAAACCGAGGGGGGCGTCAAGGAAAGAGAGGAATAAAATTGGCGAAAGTGGCGAAAAAGGTCGAGTGGCTTCTAGATAATTCCAGCAATTTGAAAAATATAGTATGGAGGGAGAATGTGCGCCGGTGGCAGAAGACACCGGAACAGAAGCCGGGGGACAGACCCGGGTGGGGAAGTGAGATGGCACCGTTTCGGGGAGGCTGAGGCTGCACAAAAGACGAAAAAAGAAGGGAAAGGATGCCATATCCCACCCCTTCCGGGGTGAAAACAGATGAGGAGGGTCAGTATTCTCTGGAAAATAGGGTCTGGCACAGGGAGAGCTTGGCCGGGTCACTGTTCAGGAAGGTAATCCGGCCGGAAGTATTCCCAGTCCGCAGAAGCCCTCTGGCCCCCAGTTGGCGCCTGAGCTGTCGGGCTGTGCCCTCACTGCCGTCGATGATGGAGACAGGACGGCCGAAGTTCTTGCGGATAGCTTCCCGAACAAAGGGATAGTGAGTACAGCCCAAGACGATGTATTCCACACTGCAGTATCGGAAGGGGAGGAACAGGGCCTGGAGATAATCGTCTAGTTCCGGCCCGTCAAACCGTCCCTGCTCCACCAGCTCCGCCAGCCCTTTGCAGGGCAGGGAGATCACATTGGCCTGGTCGGAGAAGGTGGCGGCCAGTTTCTGGTACTTGTCCTCTTGTATGGTCAGGGGCGTGGCCATTACCAGAACAGAAGAGCTGTTGTCCGCCTGCGCAGCGGGCTTCACTGCGGGCTCGATGCCGATGACGGGGAGACCAGGATATTTTTCACGCAGGAGAGAGATGGCGGCACTGGTGGCGGTGTTGCAGGCTACCACGATAGCCTTGACGCCCCGGGCTACCAGACTATCTGCCGCCTGAAGGGTCAGTGCCCGGACCTGGGACAGGGGCTTTTCCCCGTATGGGGCGTTGGCGGAGTCGCCGAAAAAGAGGAAGTCCTCCCCGGGAAGAAGAGCGGTGCAGGCCCGTAGCACGCTGATCCCACCCAGTCCGGAGTCAAACACTCCGATGGGAAGTTCCCGCTGGTCCATGTCCATACCTCCTTTTCAGCTGTTTGGATAAAAAACAGTATAGCACGATTTCCTCGCTTGCGCCACTGGATTTTTGCAGAAGTCGGGTGATATGGGAGCGGGAGTATACTGGAAGAGTAGCGCCGGATGCGGGAATTGGGGAGGAGCCTCGGCGGCGGGGAGAGGGTTAAAAAAAGATGACCTGAGAACAGGCGAAAACAGGCAAAAGGGTCAATTTTGATGCACTTTTGATGCAAAGTGTTCCGTACAATGAATCCGTATCTCCCGGCAGTTTGCGGGAAGATTTTTTAAAAGGGTGATAGGTGTGAAACGGGCAAAGAAAGCCAACTCCATAAAAAGCTCTGTTAAGATGACGATTATCTGGTTCCTGGTGTTTCTGGCCCTGTTTGTTGGCGTCATCCTGATTCGCGCTGCGGTGGAAAGAAACAAGGAATGGGTCAACCCATACCTGGACGTGAACGAGAATATGTGGAGCTACCAGTACATCACGGAGCTCAACAAGGCTAAGGTTGTGCCGGACGCAGAGAAGTTCGATCCCTCGGCCCTGGCTACCCGCGGTGACCTGATTCTCTACCTGTACAATATGGACACTGTCCCCTTTAAAGAGAGGGAGAAGGTCCAGGCCGCTGAGGACGCCCCTCTGCCCAACTATGCGGACGTGGATGAGGATTCCGAATACTACGATGCAGCTGTCTGGGCTTACCAGGTGGGCCTTTCCTCCGGGACAGATTCGACGCACTTTTCCCCGGATGACCTGCTGACCCGGGAACAGGTGTGCACCATCCTGATCCGCTTTGCCGATATGGAGGGTCTGGACCTGATTCAGGTGAAGGAGCCCAACCAGTTCAAGGACTCCCTGTACATCCACGACTATGCCCGCAGCGGCGTGACTGCCTGCCAGATTTCCGGGATTATCACCGGTTATGAAGACGGCTTCTTCTACCCCGAGGAGACCCTCACCCGGGAGCAGTGCTCTGCCGTGGCCTACCGCATCATGATTGCAGCCACCACAGAAGTCCCCGAAGGAGCCAAGCTGGTGGACCTGACGCCCGGTGCCTACGATGCCCTCTACAGGAACTATAAGGACATCACCTTTGAGGCCCTGATTCCTGCGGCGGAGACACCCGGCCCGGTGACCTTCTTTGACCGGACGGTCTTCATCGGCGACTCCATCTCCATGACGCTGGAGAGCTACTGCAATGCCTCCGGTGCCCTGAGTAAGGCGAAGTTCCTCTGCGCCGGCAGCATGAGCCCCACGAATATGATTACCGGGCAGATTCTGCCCGAGTATCCCAAGGGCTCCGGAAAGAAAGCACCCATCCAGGACAGCGTAGCTGCCACCGGTGCGGAGATTGTCTATATCATGCTGGGCATGGATAACATCGCATATGGCATCGACAAGTCCACCACGGACTATGTGACGATTATCAACAATATTTTGACCAGAAACCCTGATGTGAAGATCGTGGTCCAGTCCGTAACACCTATGACGTCGGACAGTCCCCGGGCGAATAAGTCGCTGAACAACGAAACCATCAACGCCTTTAACCAGCGGATGCTTGAAATCTGCCAGGAGAATAAATGGCATTTCCTGAACGTGTCTGAGGTGTTCAAGGGCGAGGACGGCGGACTGATTCCCGACTACTGCAGCGACAAGAAGTCTATGGGTATGCACTTTACCTATGACGGCGCCAAGGTCTGGGTGAACTATCTAATCAGCCACATCCCCCAGGACCTGATGTAACAGAGAACAGGGGTCAGACGTGGCAGGAAGAACCAACGCATTGACAGCATGAAAAGGAGACCCTTAGTGAAACGATGGATGGCGTGGTGCCTATCCCTGCTGCTTCTGCTTTCCCTGAGCGCCTGCGGCCTGACGGCTCAAGAGGAAAACGAGGAAGAAACCGCAAACGGATTGACCGTACAGAAACTAAAAGAGACCCTGTATAACCCTGTGGTACCCGAGAGCGAAGCCGTCTCCCCCGACTGGTTTTCGGACGTGGCCTTTGTGGGGGACTCGGTCTCGGTGATGTTAGATTGGTATAACGGCGGCAGCGGACCGCTGAAGGCTGACTTTTTCTGTTCGGTGAGCATGAGCCAGCAGAATGCCCTCTCCTATGCGGCCGGAGACGGGCGGCTACCGGAATATCCCAAGGGCTCTGGTCGGCACCCCAAACTGTTGGACGGACTGGCAGAGAGTTCTCCCAACAAAATTTATGTTATGTTGGGCATGAATTGTATCGCCGGAGGTGTTGACAGAGCCAGTCAGGATTTGGTAACATTAATCGACCAAATTCTGGAGAGATGCCCCGAGGCTGCTGTCCTGGTGGAATCGGTGACGCCCATGACGGCGACGAGCCCCCGGGCGGACGACTATCTGAACAACGAGACCATCCGCGCATTCAACTGCAGGATGTTGCAGGTCTGCATGGAGCGGAAGTGGTACTTTGTGAATGTGGCAGAGGCCCTCTCCGATGAGAACGGCTTCCTGCGGGATGACTACAGCGGCGACAGAGCCATGGGGATTCACCTGAATTACAACGGTGCCGAGGTGTGGACCAACTATCTGCTGACCCACGTGCCGGAGGTACTGAAGTAAAAATAGAGTACTTTTAATTACGGAGGACAAGTAAAAAGATGAAACGTTTCCTGCTTTTCTTGATGGCTCTGGCCATGATGATGGCTCTGGCTGCCTGCGGCGGCAGTGATGACACGGCGACACCCGATGACGACACTAGCCAGACTGAGACGAACGAAAACAACACGGAAAACAACACCGAACCCAACACGGAGCCTGTGGCCGGAGTCGACCTGGATGCCTTGAAGGCCCAGATGATCTCTGCGGCCGGGATCACCGACTATATCGATGTGTCCGCCGACAACCTTACCAATGTGTACGGCATTGATGCCGCCCAGGTGGTGAATGCTGCGATCTTTAACGCGACGAGAGAAACGGCCTTCCTCGCTGAAGTGGTGATGGTCCAGGCCGTTGATGAGGCCGCTGCAGCCGATGTGGCTGCCAAGCTGGAGGCCCGTCTGGGCGCCATCGCCGAGCAGGCCGCATCCTACGACGCCGAGAGCCTGGCACTGGCAGAAAGCTGTGACGTGGTGGTCAGTGGCGTGTATGTTGGTATGTTCTTTACCGAGCACTATGACGCTATGGTGGCTGACTTCCAGGCGGCTGTTGGCTGAGAGACCGACAACAGAACGACATTTCATGCTGCCGGGTGATCCTTGATCGCCCGGCAGTATTCTCAGGAGTACAGAGATCTTATGGTTTTTTCAAGTTTACCTTTCCTCTTCCTGTTTCTGACGGTGGTGCTGCTGGTAAGCCACATTCTGCCCTTCCGGTTCAGGAATTTTTTCCTTTTACTGGCCAACCTGGTGTTTTACGCCTACGGTGAGCCCGTCTATATCCTCATCATGCTGGGGTCCATCCTGGTGAACTTCTTCTGCGGCGTTCTCATGGGAAAGATGCCCACCAAGGGCAGGCAGAAGGCCGTGCTGGTGGTGGGTATCGTGCTGAACCTGGCCGCCCTGGGCGTATTTAAGTACGCCGGCCTGTTTTTGGATACATTCAAGCAGGTCACCGGCATGACCGGGATCCCGGATGTGGGGATTGCCCTGCCCATCGGGATCTCCTTCTATACATTCCAGGCCGTCTCCTACCTGATCGACGTGTACTGGAAGGACTGTGAACCCTCCGGAAACTTCATCAACTTTGCCTGTTATATCTCTCTGTTCCCCCAGCTCATCGCCGGACCTATCGTGCGGTATAAGGACGTCAACGACCAGCTTCGTTCCCGCCATGAGACCCTGGACGGGTTCAACAGCGGTGTCCGCCTCTTCATGGTGGGTATGGCCAAGAAGGTCCTGCTGGCTAATCAGTTCGGTGTCCTGTGGGATACGGTGTCTGCCAACCCCACGGAGGCCGGGGCCCTGGTGGCCTGGTGCGGCGCAGTGGCCTACAGCCTGCAGCTCTACTTCGACTTTTCCGGCTACTCCGACATGGCCCGGGGCCTGGGCAAGATGCTGGGCTTTGACTTCTGCATCAACTTCAACTACCCCTATATTTCCAAGAGCGTTACCGAGTTCTGGAGACGGTGGCATATCTCCCTGTCTACCTGGTTCCGGGACTATGTGTATATCCCCCTGGGAGGCAACCGCAAGGGTAAGTTTCGCCAGTGTGTGAATATTTTTGTGGTCTGGGGCCTCACCGGCTTCTGGCACGGGGCGGGCTGGAATTTTCTCTTCTGGGGCCTGTATTACGGCGTGCTCCTGCTGCTGGAGAAGCTGGTGCTGGGCAAGTATATCCGGAAACTGCCCTCGCCCATCCAGCACCTGTACGCCATGGTCATCGTGGTCATCGGGTGGGTGTTCTTCGCTTCGCCTGACCTGAGCACAGCCGGGACTTACCTGGGGGTCATGTTCTCCCTGGAGGCGGGTACCATGGGCGGTGCGGCCACGGTGCTCCCCTGGCTGGGCATGGGCATCCTGGGCGTGGTGGCTGCCACCCCCCTGGCCAAAATGGTCTGGGAGCGGTGCAAAGACTGGAAGATCATGCCGCTGGCAGAGGGCATCCTGTGCCTGGCAGGTTTGCTGCTGTGCGTGGCCAGCCTGGTGAGCGACAGCTACAATCCCTTCCTGTATTTCCGGTTCTGAGAGGGGGAGAGCAACGTGAAAAAAATCTATCGGGCTCTGCCCGCCATTGTCTTTGTGGTCTTTTTGGCCGTGATGTCCGTGCTGCTCTTCCTGCTGCCGCACAGAACCTATTCCGAGAACGAAAAGCGGATGCTGGCCGACTTCCCCGAAGTCACCGGGGAGGCTGTTATGGAGGGGAAGTTCCAGGAGGGACTGGAGACCTTCACCGCCGACCAGGTCCCCGGCCGGGACTTCTTTGTGGGGATTAACGCCTACTGGACGCTGCTTACCGGCCGCAACGCCGCCCAGGACATCTACTACTGTGACGACGGGTATCTCATCAACGCACCCAAGACCTATAACGACAAGATCTTTTCTGACAACCTGACTCGTTTTGACCAGTTCGCCGGCAAGGCGGGGGTGCCGACGGACCTCATCATGGTGCCCTCGGCGGGCTACCTGATGGAGGACCTCCTGCCTGCCAACCACGGGGAATACCACGACGATATGCTCTATGACCGGGCGGCCGAGCTGCTGCAGAACACCCGGATCATCGACGTGCGGGAGACCATGAAGGCAGGGGTGGAGAACGGGCAGGTCTGCTACCGTACAGACCACCACCTGACCTCTTACGGAAACTATCTGCTGTACCGGGACTTCCGGGAGGCCTGTGGGAAGTCCTGCAGGGACCAGAACGACTACCAGGTGAGTTCCTATGACGGCTTCTACGGCACGACCTGGTCGGGCAGCGGGTACTGGTTTACCTCAGCCGACACCGTGGAGCTGTGGGACAGCGGAGCTCAGGTACAGGTTACCCTCCGGGACGGGCAGAAAAGGACCGAGTCCGACAGCCTGTTCTTCCCGGCACACCTGGAGGACCTGGATAAGTACCCCGTCTTCCTGGACGGCAACCACAGCATTGCCTGTATCTCCAACCCCCAGGCGGAGGAGGGGGCCCTGCTGGTGGTGCGGGATTCCTACGCACACTGCCTCTCCACCTTCCTGGCAGAGGGATACCAGACAGTATACCTGGTGGACCTGCGGTACTACCGGGAATCCCTGAGCCAGTTCATGGCTGAGCACCGGGTGGACCGGATTCTCTACCTGTATGGCGTGGACAACCTGATGACGGACACGAACTCCGCATGGCTGAATTGAGCGGGAGAGCCGAGAAAAACGGATCCTATTTCTTTTTCGCCTACGGGCGAAAACTCTGCGAGGCATTTATACAGACTGAGAGACCGGGAG
>JABUSR010000132.1 GCA_021442645.1 Ruminiclostridium sp. | reverse complement strand
GCAGAGGAACAGATTGTAGGCAAGATCGTGTTCCGGGTGTGGCCGCTGACACAGCTTGGATTTGTATCCTGACGAAGAGGAGTATTGAGCGATGGAAGAAAGAACCCGTCGGCGGGGCAGAGCAGTCCCGGAAAAATCGGATAAGAAAAAGCGCCGCAAGAAGATTATCAATACTCTGGCCTGCGCGGTGGCCTTCTGTACCACCTACGCCCTGATTCTCCCGGCCATTACCCTGGAGAACAAGGCCTACTGCGGCCACGAGGAGCACACCACCCACAGTGTGGACGCAGGGTGCTACCGGGCTGTGGAGACCATGACCTGCGGGCTTAACGAGCACACCCATGGGAATGGCTGCTACACCACCACCAGTAACCTCACCTGCAGCCTGGAGGAGGACGAGCTCCATACCCACACCGAGGCCTGCTATACGGAGTCCCGGACCATGACCTGCAGCCTGAAGGAGCACACCCACGGGGATGCCTGCTACAACGTGGAGCAGGTGCTGGAGTGCGATAAGGATATCCACACCCACACGGACATCTGCTTCTCCAACCCCAAGGCCGACCTGGAGAGCCGGGAGGACTGGGAGAAGACCCTGGAGGATGTGGAGCTTACCGGCAACTGGGCGGAAGACGTCCTGGCCATCGCAAACTCTCAGATGGGCTACCGGGAGAGCACCGCTAACTATGTGGTAGACGGCGACGGCAGCCACCGCGGCTACTCCCGCTACGGCGAGTGGTACGGTGACCCCTACGGCCACTGGTGCGCCATGTTCGTCTCCTTCTGCCTGAACTACGCCGAGGTAGACCGGGAGCTGATGCCGGTGGAAGCCAACTGCAACCGCTGGATCGAGGCCCTCAGCGACGAAGAGGTAGACCGCTACTTCCCCGCGGAAGAGTACACCCCCGTCCCCGGCGACCTGATCTTCTTCGATTGGGATGCCGACGAGAACACCCCGGCGACCTCCTCCCATCACGTTGGTCTGGTGACCGAGGTGATTCTGGACGAGGAGGACGGCACCCCCATCCAGATTAAGACTGTGGAGGGCAACTCCTCCAACAAGGTCAAGGAAAACACCTACGACATTACCAACCCCCAGATTATGGGTTACGGCCAGCTGCCGGAGAACCCCAATCCCCCGGAGGATGAAGAAGAGAATCCCGGTGAGGAGATTCGGGAGGGCATCCAGGAGATTAAGGACCTGAACGACCTGACCGACCTCCTGCGTGAAGACAATGTGAGCAGTGGGGAGTTCGGTGAGGACCTGGCCCAGGACCCCGCGGATACCGAAGAACCCACCGAGACCCCTGAGGAGGGCACCGAACAGCAGCCCGAGGCCGGCCCCTGGGAGGGTACGGTGGAAGGGGACGGCTACACCGTCACCCTGACCTGCGGCCCGGAGGCGGGGATTCCCGCCGATGCCTACCTCAGCGTTACAGAATACGACAAAAAGGACGACGGCTACCAGGCCCGCTACCAGGAGATGCTGGAGCTGCTGGGCTTTGAGGGCGACGGCTTCAGCCGGTACTACCGGGTGTTCGACATGGAGCTCCGGCTCCAGGGCGAGGTGATTCAGCCCGCTGCCCCGGTCACCGTGACCATCATCTTTAAGGACGTGGAGAACGAGGAACCCAACGAATGTGCCCTCCTCCACTTCGGGGAGGAGCCGGAGCTTCTGGACGCCTCCGTGGAGGTCCTGGACGGCAACGAGGTCATCCGGTTCGAGACTGAGTCTTTCTCCGACTACGGTCTGCTTCGGATGAGCGAAGAGGAGGCCATGCAGGCCCTGGAGGACCTGAATTCCGATGTCAGCCTCATGGCCAATGTGACATTTAAGCGTGACAGGCCGGCCTTAAATGGTAATACTGCTGTGAGCGGCCTGCAGACCGACAACCTGGTGGCCGATGAGTGGTACATCATCTATGCCTATGAAAACGGCCAGGGCTACCCGCTGGTTTCTGAGCAATCCGCCTTCAACTACCGGGGAAAGTATAACGGTAACGGCCAGACAACCACGGTTTATACGGAAGCGCAGGGTGATAGCGCAACAAAAAACTATGGTACCCGCCAGACCACCAAACTGGAGGCCGTGAGTACGAACGGCGGTACCGTCACCTATCA
The DNA here is from genome assembly GCA_021442645.1 of Ruminiclostridium sp. GTDB lineage: Bacteria > Bacillota > Clostridia > Oscillospirales > Oscillospiraceae > Evtepia. Next base: position 6,197 of record JABUSR010000132.1, on the reverse strand, counting down.
GGGTACCCAGGACGTCTACTGGTACTATGACGGGAAGAACTTTGTGAATATCAACGGCGATTACCTTGCCTCCTGTATTATCGCAGTTAACGATTGGAACGGCTACCCCTATTGGCAGACCCATGTATACCTTGACCCGAACGCAGATGACAAGTGGCTGTTTTTGGAGTACAACCCAACCTACCGGACCCTTAGTCATACCTTTACATACACCTATACCTCCGGTTGGCGCTCGTACGAAAATACGACGACCTCCAAGGTGTGGTTCCAGCCCACAGGCTGGCAGAACAGCACCCAGGTCAGAGGCGTTGCAGAAGCCGCTGAAGGCCCGCTGAATCAGGATGCTCTGCCCGTCTACGTCGCCAGAATGACCGGTTTCGACGATAGCGGCGGCAGCACCGGCCATGACAACCACCCCAGAACGTCCACCACCCAGACGGTCATCGAAACCGACATCATGTTCTACAACTTCGATGCCTCGAACGGCGCGGATTCTGTCACAGGTCTGGCCGGTGTGGAGTACACCATTTGGGATGACAAAGGCAACGTGGTGAAGAGACTGCTCACCACCAACAGCACGGTGGTGAACATCGGCAGCCTTCCCGCCGGGAATTACAAAATTGCCCAGACGGGCGTGCCCAGCGGCTATGTGGTCGTGGCCCAGGAGAAAACCTTTACCGTACAGGCGAATACTCCCACGGTCATCGGTAAATTCCTGGACTATACCTCCGGTGGATACGTTGCGGAGAAGGTTGGCTATGTGACAGATTACACCACCCGCAAATACCAGGTGGATATGATCGCCTACCAGAGCCTGTATGACTATACGGTCAACAACATAAAACTGATTCTGGTGGTGGACCAGTCCAACTCCATGCTCTTCCCGGCGGAGCTCTACGACACAGGGAAGACAGTCCATCTGAAAAAGGATGGCGGGAAAACGAATAAAGACAACCTGGAAAAGTTGAACCTGGATAAAAACCAGCTCTATTATATCATCGCAGATGAAGAAAATACCTCTACGGTGTATGCCGTCTTCTGGGATGGCAAAGGCTGGTGTTATCAGGACGCATCCTCTTATGCCAAGGCCCAGAACTATGTGGATGAGAAGACGAACAACGTCAAGGAAGGCGAATACGACTGGGTGCCCTTTGCCAACTCTGACTATGGTTTCAATCAGGGGGAAAACGCCGCAAACGGAAAGAAGTGCAATGCCGCCGGCGGAGGCTTCACCTTTGAAATAGCCGGTACCCTTGGTGGTAAGAGTGATACCGGAACACTTAACAATAACGTAATAGTTGGCAAGACATATAAGATTTACACCGGCAGCACCCAGAACCGCCTGACGGAGCTGCAGAAGGCCGTTGCCATGATGGCCAATATGCTGGCCTCCACCGGGAGCAACGCCACCATCGAGCTGGAGACCTTCAATAAGATCGTCTCCGGCTGTAAGGAGTATAACCTGACCCAGCCCGGTGATCTGGCGAAGATCATCAGTCATATCAACAACATCGAGTGCACCGGCGGTACCCGCCAGGACCGCGCCCTGCGGCACGTGTATGGCGGATCAACGCAGGATAGTACTGACCTGACCGGTCACAGGATAGACCACACGAAAGGCACCAATGACTATGTCATCCTCATCACCGACGGCGCACCGGTCAAAGGGTCCAATGACCGCCTGATAGATTATGATAACATTAATGGGACTTGGCAGGAGCTGAAGAATATTTATGCAGTCCAGGATAATGTCAAGGCCGAGGCCGGGGTTGTTAAGGGCAAGGTCAACGCACTTGCCACGGTTGCCCTTAGTATGGGGAACGTGAAGACCGGCACTAAAATTCTGCAAGAATCCGCAACGAGCGGTTGGTTCTATTCCGTTGACGAGGTCGGCGGACTGGAACAGGCCTGTGCCGAGATGCTCTTCAAGGCGATGACGAAGACCAATATGCAGAGCTACGTCACATCGTACGACTACATCAGCGATAGCTTCTACCCCATCGATAACGACGGCAATGCGTTGGAGAAGGGGAAGACCTCCTACATCGACCTGCAGGGGAACATCATCAATAACCCGAGCACGGACGGCAAGTACGGCATCATCCAATACATCGAAACCGATGAACAGGGCATAGAACGAAATGCCTGGCGCGTCACCTGGCCCAGCCAGAGCGTGGCCTACGGCAAGAACTGGAAGGGCAGCATCAAGCTGAAGGCCAAGGAGGACTTTGTCGGCGGCAACACCATCGACACCAACAAGACCTTCTACGCCGGAGAAAAGGTGGATGAAGAGGGTGCCAAGGTGACCCTGAAGACCGCCGCCAACGCCCAGACCAACCTGACCGCCACGGAGCTGCCCACCCCCACCGTGAATGTCCGCCTGCTGCCCATCAACAGCGTGAGCAGCGAGGAGACCATCTTCCTTAGCGACGAGGTTAGCGTGAAGGAAAAGGTACAGGCCCTGCTGGAAGGAATTCAGTTCACCAAGCTGAAGGACAGCACCACCGATGTGGACAACAAGACAGCACCGGCCGACACCGAAGGCCTGGAGAACGGCACCTTCAGCCTGGCCTACGCCATGGGCGACCTGACGGCGGCCCAGTGGGAGGATCTGCTGGACGGCAAGTCCGTGGAGGTGGAGTACACCTACGATAACCCCAGCAGCCACGGGGCTGTGGGTAAGTTCGTCCTCACCCTGACCAAGTCGGGGGACACCAGCGACTTTGACGACCACGAGGCCACCACCACCGGCCTGGCCGTTGAGACCTACACCCTGAAGGTGGACTACACAGCCTACACCATCCGCAGCGGCGCCCGTCCCGCGGACGTCCATAACTCCGTTACCATTAACAGGACGAACTATGGCGGCCAGCCCGGCACGGAAGTCGGCACCGGATCCACCCTGGAGAACGGCAAGGGCACTCTGGCCAGCACCAACGTCCACACTGTCCACGTGGTGGATGGCAAGATCACCGTGAAGAAGGAGATCACGAAGGCCCTCAAGAGCGACTCCGATCAGACCTTCACCTTCCAGCTGGCGGAGCTGACAGAGGGCGGCACCTACGAGACCCTGTTGGATGCAGACGACCAGCCGGTCAGCCTCACCGTGACGGTGAAGGCCAATGAGACCACCGGCACCGCCACCCTGGAGAATGTCCCCCGGGGCACCTTCAAACTGGTGGAGGTCGTGGGCACCGGGGCAGAGTACCACGTGCAGTCCATGACCTACCTGGCGGATGAGTCCAACTGCCTGCAGGTAGCTACCACCGAGGCCACGGAGGTCTGCTTCACCATCGGTACCGACGCCGACGGCACGGATGTTATCTGGGCCAACACCGGCACCGGCTACCAGGCAGTTTACAGCACCCTGCGGGGCTCCACCCCCACCTCCACCGAGGCCTGCCAGAGCGTCTCTTTTGAGGCAGCCAAGGTCATCAACGACAGGACCATCCACCCGGCGGTCCTCACCGTGAACAAGGTCTGGCACCAGGTGGATAATACCGACGGACTGACCGCCTATGCGGCTCTGTACAAATACGATGCAGACACCCAGTCCTTTACCCCCGTCATGGACGAGCAGAACCGCCTCCTGGCGGTAAAGCTGGACAAGGGCGGTGGCTGGACAGCTTCCTTCACCGTAGACCCCCCGCCGGAAGGCACCGCAATTACCGACTACTACGCCATCCGGGAGCTGGATGGGGTGGAGACCTCCTCCACCGACACCGCCACAAACCCCGCCCTGGTCACCAACGACAGTACCATCCTGGGCGGCGAGAAGGTCGTCTACTATGTGGAGGCCAAGGAAGAAGGTGCCATCCACATCGACAATGTGGGCTATGAGGCCACCATCCAGGGCACTGACACCAGCACCGCAAGCGACCCCAGCGCAACCTACACCGTGACAAACGCATCGACCTACGCCCTGCCGGAGACCGGCGGCGTTGGCACCACCCTGTTTACAGTGGGCGGCGCGCTCCTGATGGGCGCAAGCCTGTTGTATGGATTCGGCATGAGGCGCACACGGGAAAGGAGGTATCATTGAGGAACCTCCTCGACGCAAATCAGAGCTGCGCCGAACCCGAACCCAGAATAAAATGTAAGTAACCCAGAGCAAGAAAAGAAAAATAACAAGAAAGGAACAAGAACCATGAAATCTATGAAAAGAATGCTCTCCGTGCTTCTTTCCGTGGTCATGGCCGTTGGCCTGATGGCCCCGGCATTTGCAGCGGATACCTACACCATCACCATCAACAACGCGAACAAGGACTATCAGTACGAGGCCTATCAGGTCTTTGCGGGCACCCTGAAGCTCGAGACCAAGACCGTGGGCGAAGGCGAAGCCGCAAAGACCGTGACCACCAAGACCCTGTCCGACATCAGCTGGGGCAGCGGTGTGAAGGACAAGGACACGGACAACAGCGCAGCTCTGCTGAAGGCCCTGCAGGACAGCAGCGCATTCAACAAGGTCGTTGACGGTAAGACCGTAAACATCTTTGCCAAGTGCGAGACCGCTGCTGATGTGGCAAAGGCACTGGCGGATAACAATTCCGCTGAGTTTGCCGCCGCTTTTGCAGATGTCGTGGGCCAGTACCTGACTGATACGAAAAAGACCAGCACCTACATTACGGCCAAGGAGAACCACACCATCACCGGTCTGGCCGCAGGTTACTACTTCGTGAAGAACACCGCCGACGAGGTTCCTGATGTAGACTCCTCCTACACCGAGTACATCCTGCAGGTCGTGGCAGATGTTACCGTCGAGCACAAGGGTGATATCCCCTCCGTCGAGAAGAAGATTGTGGAGGACTACGGTAAGGTAGACCACAACGAGGCAGCCATCGGTGAAGTCGTCAACTACGAGATTACCGGTACCATGCCCGAGAACATCGCTGACTACAACACCTATTTCTACAAGTTCTCCGATACCCTGTCTAAGGGCCTGACCTTCAATGATACGCCCGACCCCTCCATCAAGGTTGAAGTTGTCAACTACACCTGGGTTGAGAAGGATGGTAAAAAGACCAAGACTGAGGCCAGCAGAGTAGACGTTACCGACTACTTCTATACGAACGTCGGCACCTACAGCGAAAACGACGGCACCGACATCGTAGTCTCCATCCAGGATGTGAAGGCCCTGACCAAACTGACCACTCCCACTGTCAAAATTGATAAGGACACTGAGATCGTTGTCACCTACAGCGCAATCCTGAACGAAAAGGCCGTCGTTGCAGACGTGGACGGCAACCCCAACACCGTCAAGCTGATTTACTCCAACGACCCCAACCACAGCGGTGTCCCCCCCTATGAGCCCCCCGAACCCCCCACGACTCCTCCCACTCCCGATCCCAACCAGCCCACCGGTGAGACCCCTGAGGATATGGTCAAGACCTACACCACCCAGCTGACCATCACCAAGGTGGACGAGAACGGCAGACCCCTGAAGGGCGCTGAGTTTACCCTGGTCAGCGACAAGCTGATCAAGATCGTTGTCAAGACCGAGACCACCTTTGAGGTTGACAACACCAACGGCACCTACTACAAGCTGGCAAACGGCACCTACACCACCACCGCTCCCGTGAAGGACCCCGATGATTCTGTCAAGGATACCACCAAGTATTACGACGCAGACAACATCGACAACAAGTTTAAGGCTACCACTACCACCACCACCCAGACCGCTACTGAGACCGATACTGACGGCGTCTATTCCGTGAAGGCTGAAGTGGACGACTCCGGTAAGGTCACCTTCACCGGCCTGGCGGCAGGCACCTATACCCTGAAGGAGACCAAGACCCCCGACGGCTACAACACCATGCCTGACAAGACGATTGTGATCAGTTACGCTATCGATACTGATACTGACACCGAAGATGACTGGGGCAACTTCACCTCTGAAGATGTCACCGAGGTCAACACCACTGACGATATCTTCATCACCACCATCGTCAACTATCCCGGTTCCGTCCTGCCTGAGACCGGCGGCATCGGCACCACCCTGTTCTACATCTTCGGCGGCGCAATGGTTATCGGCGCAGCAGTGCTGATGGTCACCAAGAGACGCGTGAACGGCTAAGCCAAAGAAGAGAACGCTGACCCATTCTATCAGAAATAAAATCCTCCCTGCCCGCGTCCCCGGCGCAAGCCGGGGGCGCGGCCCCCAGGAGATACACCGACAAGGAGCGCCCGACACATGAAAG
>JABUSR010000199.1 GCA_021442645.1 Ruminiclostridium sp. | reverse complement strand
GCAGGAGAAAGGGCGCAATTAAGGAAGGCAAAGATATGAAAAAGCAGGGAGCAACATTCCAAAAAATCGTGGTACCGCTGGCCATTGTGGCCATTGTGGTCTACCTGATCTTTTCCGCTTGGAACGGTCTGCGGGACCCTTACTCCTTTGTGGTCGTCTACGAGGACTCCATGGAGGAGAGCGTCCAGGCTGAGGGCTGGGTGGTCCGATACGAGGTTCCAGTGAATGGCGGCGGAGATGGCTTAGTCCAGCTCAGACGAAACGAGGGCGAAAAGGTGGCCAAGGACGCTACGGTGGCTGTGGTCTACCAGGACGAGAACTATGTGGAGAAGCAGGAGGAGCTGATGCAGGTCCGAACTGCACTGGGGGCACTCCAGTACGCGACCTATTCCGAGTCCGCTACAGGATCCAGCCTGGAGAACCAGACCATGGATGCCTTGATAAGCCTTCGGTCAGCTGCAGCCTCGGGGAACTATACCAACCTGGAGGAGGAGACTGCCACCTACCGGAAACTGGTGCTGCGGCGAGAGTACCTGGTCTCCAGCGAGGCCGCGTCGGAGATGAATGCGGCGGCCACGGTACTGAACCAACAGTTTGCGGAGCTCCAGAACTATCAGGCAGGAGCCACGGAGATCAAAGCCCCCGCCTCGGGAATGTTTTCCTCCTATCTGGATGGGTATGAGACAATCCTCTCCCATGATTCTCTCCTCGGCCTCCTTCCTGAGGAACTGGCCGAGTTCTCTCAGATTACTCCGCTGTCTGCCGAGGGCAGCCTGGGCAAACTGGTGACCAACCCCGTGTGGTGCATGGCGGCCACCCTGCCCGGAGAATATGCCGACATTCTGGCCCCCGGACAGGACGCGTCGGTCTATTTTGATTCCATCTCCCAGTCCCTGGATATGGAGGTGGAGAGCATAGGAGAAATCCAGGACGGCCAGGTGGTGGTGGTGTTCCGGTCCTCCCGGGATGAACACGAGGCCGGCGAGCTGCGGAGGGAGAACTGCCGCATCATCCTGAAAAGCAGAGAGGGAATCCTCATTCCCAAGGAGGCTCTGCGGGTCTATGAGGGGGAGAATGGCGTGTTTGTGTCTTCAGGGTACAACGCAGTCTTCCGCCCGGTGAAGATTCTGGCGGAGAACGAGACCTACTACTTGGTGAGGCCCGATCTGAGGGATGAGAATGACAAACGGATTCTTCGGTCCGGAGACGAGGTCGTCCTCGCTTCCACCGAACTATATGATGGAAAGGTGGTACATTGACTTATGCCAGAAACCAAGAGCTATGAGACCATAGCCGCCAACGTGGCGGCTGTGCGGGAAACCATGCACCGGGCTGCCCAGGCCGCCGGCCGGGACCCCGACGAGATCACCTTAGTGGCTGCTACCAAGGTGCAGACCTCCGATACTATTCGCAACGCAATCAAAGCCGGGATCACCGTCTGCGGTGAGAACCGGGTCCAGGAACTGGTGGCGCACCTGGAGGACAACGCCTATGAGGGGGCCGAGGTCCACTTCATCGGTCACCTGCAGACCAACAAGGTGAAGTTCGTGGTGGGCAAGGTGGACATGATCGAGTCCATCGACTCCGTGCGCCTTATGGACGCCGTGGAGAAACAGGCCGCAAAAGTGGGTGTGGTCCAGGATATCCTGCTGGAAGTGAACATCGGTGACGAGGAGAGCAAGGGAGGTGCCGCCATCGACGAGATCCTGGCACTGGCCCGCCATGCCCTAGAGTGCCCCCACCTGAATCTGCGGGGTATCATGTGCATCCCCCCTGCCACAGCATCCGACGAAGAAAATCGTGCCTTTTTCAGAGAAACTTATCAGCTTTTTGTTGACATGAAGGAAAAATTAGGGGATAATAAATCTACTATAGACTGCCTTTCCATGGGCATGAGCGGAGATTATCCCCTTGCGATTGAGGGCGGTTCCACCATGGTGCGTGTGGGTACTGCTCTTTTCGGTGCACGTCCGCCATGGCATCCCCAGGAATGAGATGTGTCAGCGGAGTTATCTTCACAAAATATAGGGGGAACGATTCATGGGATTCTTAGACGAAATCAAGCGCCTCACCCATCCTTACGAAGATGAGATGGAAGACGACTATGACGAGGACGAAGAGCTGTACGAGGACGAGGACGACGAAGATGTGCCGCCACCTCCCCCGCCGGTCCGGGAGGAAGCTCCCCGCCGTCGGGAGCGTCAGATGCCTCCCCGGCAGCAGCCTGCCAGCGACAAAGTGGTGAATATCCACGCTACAACCCAGATTCAGGTGGTCCTGGTGAAGCCTCGCCGCTATGACAATGCGGCCGAGATTGCCAACCATCTGCGTGAAAAGCGCACGGTGGTTCTGAACCTGGAAGAGACCGATGAAAACGTGGGCCGCCGTCTTCTGGACTTCCTGTCCGGCGTGGCCTATGCTCAGGAGGGCGAGATTAAGAAGGTGGCCAGGAATACCTTCCTGGTGACTCCCTTCAACGTCCATTTTGAAGGCGATGTGCTGGATGAGCTGGAGAATGGCAAGATCTTCTTCTGAGAGAGATTTGGGGGCGAGACCCTTGCCCCTGCGAAATAGAAATGACTGGGATAGGAGTGATCGAGTATGTTGACACCTCAGGAAGCGGAAGCCCATGTGTTTCCGAAAGCATCCTTCGGCGGCTATAACATGCTGCAGGTAGACACCTTCCTTGAAAGCCTCATCGAAGACTACCGTACGCTTTATCAGGAGAATACCTCCCTGAAGAATAAAATGAAAGTCCTGGTGGACAAGGTGGAAGAATATCGGTCTACTGAGGACGCCATGCGCCGTGCCCTGCACTCTGCCCAGAAGATGGCCGAAGAAATGATTCGGGAGGGAGAGACCCAGAAGCAGGTTGCCATTGAGGAGGCCGAGGAAGAGGCCAGACGCCGGAGCGAAGAGATTCAGGCAGAGTTGGCCTTGGAAGAGGCCGCCATTCAGGCACAGATTCAGGCTGCCCAGACCGCCCTGGCCAATGAGGAAACCCGGCTGGCTGCAGCCCGGGCCTCCACCACGGCTTATATCAGCAAGCTCAAGGAACTCTACACCGCTGAGCTGCAGTACATCGGCAACCTGTCTGAGCTCACTGCCGGGCAGGTAGCTGTCCAAGAAGAGGAGCCCGCTCCTGCGTCCGTTATCCCCGAAGTGACGGTTACCCCGGAGCAGGAGGAGGAAGTAGCCCAGGACATTGAGGCCTCCATGGCCAAGATTTTTGATACCCCTGGCCAGGACGCTGCCACCAGCTTGGGAGATACCCGGGCTTTCGGTGATGATATGGAGACCGAGTAACCAACCAGACAGACAAGCGAGACCGTGCGCTGAGAACGGAACCTGGCCGGCTTCCCGGGCAGGTTCCCTCCTTTTTCTGAGAAAGAAAGGGAGCGTACTCCCATCAACAGTCTCCTGCCTCAATATAGAAAAAGAGACGCCCTACCGGGGCGCACCCAGAAGGATAAGCAACAGAGAGGAATGAAAAATACTATGGCTCAGGATTACAACGCAACCATTAATCTGCCAAAAACTGACTTCCCCATGCGGGCTGGCCTGCCCAAGCGGGAGCCGGAGATGCTGGCAAACTGGAAGAAGATTGACATTTACGGCGAACTGTTGAGAAAGAATAAGGATAAGCCCCGATTCTCTCTCCACGATGGCCCGCCCTTCTCCAACGGCGCTCTGCACATGGGGCACGCCCTGAACAAGTCTATTAAGGATATCATCGTGCGCTCCTATGCCATGCGTGGGTACTACACCCCCTATATCCCTGGATGGGACAACCATGGCATGCCCATTGAGTCTGCCATCATCAAGCAGAACAAGCTCAACCACAAGCAGATGCCTGTGCCTGAGTTCCGCTCCGCCTGCCACGAATTTGCTCAGCACTATGTGGATGTCCAGAGTGAGGGATTCCAGCGGATGGGTGTCATCGGCGACTGGGAACACCCCTACCTGACCATGAATCCCGGCTTCGAGGCCGAGGAGGTGAAGGTCTTCGGCGAGATGTACAAGAAGGGCTACATCTACAAGGGGCTGAAGCCCGTGTACTGGTGCCCCCACGACGAGACCGCTCTGGCCGAGGCCGAGATTGAGTATCAGGAAGATCCCTGTACCACCGCGTTCGTCAAGTTCCAAATGAACGATGACCAAGGCAAGCTGGGCCAGTATGACAAGAGCAAGCTCTTCTTTGTTATCTGGACCACCACCATTTGGACCCTGCCCGGCAACTTGGCTATTGCCCTCCACCCCGATGAGGAATACGTTCTGGTGAAGGCCGAAAACGGAGAGACCTATGTGATGGCCCGTGCCCTCACCGAAAAGGTCATGAAGATCGGTGGGTTTGAGACCTATGAGATTCTGGAGTCCCACCCCGGCTCCTTCTTTGAGAATATGCTGGCCGATCATCCCTTCCTTCCCAAGACTTCCCGTCTGGTGCTGGCCGACTATGTCACCATGGACTCCGGTACCGGCTGTGTCCACACCGCTCCCGGCTTCGGCGCAGACGACTACCAGACCTGTAAGCGCTATGGCATGGATATGGTGGTGCCCGTGGACGACCAGGGCCGTCACACCGACTACGCCGGCAAGTATGCCGGCCTGAAGACAGAGGCCTCCAACCCCATCATCCTGGAGGACATGAAGGCCTCCGGTGTCCTCTTCGCCTCCGAAGAGATCACCCACTCCTATCCCCACTGCTGGCGCTGCAAGAAGCCCATTATCTTCCGCGCTACGCCTCAGTGGTTCTGTTCGGTGGAGTCCTTTAAGGACGATGCCTGCGACGCCTGTGAAGAGGTCCGCTGGCTCCCCGCCTGGGGCCTGGACCGCATGAAGGCCATGATCCGCGAGCGCAACGACTGGTGCATCTCCCGTCAGCGCCGTTGGGGTCTGCCCATCCCCGTCTTCTACTGCAAGGACTGCGGCAAGCCCATCGTCACAGACCAGACCATCCAGATCATCTCTGACCTGTTCGCTGCCGAGGGCTCCAACGCCTGGTTCTCCAAGACGGCCGCCGAAATCCTGCCCGCCGACTTTACCTGCCCCCATTGCGGCAAGAGCGAAGGCTTCGAGCGGGAGGAGGATACCCTGGACGGCTGGTTCGACTCTGGTTCCTCCCATCTGGCCGCTATGAAGCGGGACCAGGGCTTCTGGCCTGCTGACGTGTACATGGAGGGTCTGGACCAGTATCGCGGCTGGTTCCAGGCAGCCCTGCTCACCGCCGTGGGCTCCACCGGGGAGGCAAAGGCTCCCTTCAAGCAGTGCTTGACCCATGGCTGGACTGTGGACGGCGAGGGCAAGGCCATGCACAAGTCTCTGGGCAACGGCATGGATCCCTACGAAATTATGAACAAGTACGGCGCTGACCTGCTCCGCCTGTGGGCTGCCTCCGCAGACTATCACGCCGACGTCCGCTGCTCCGATAAGATTTTCAAGCAGCTTTCCCAGAACTACCTGAAGTTCCGCAATACTGCCCGCTACTGCTTGGGCAACCTGGACGGCTTCAACGCCAACGACCTGGTAGCTCCCGCCGAGATGGAGGAGCTGGACCGCTGGGCCATCACCCGCCTGAACGCCCTCATCGCCCGGTGCTTCCAGGCCTATGACGACTATGAGTTCAGTGTTATTACCCACGCTGTCAACGACTTCTGCGTGGTGGAAATGTCCAACTTCTACCTGGATATTATCAAGGACCGCCTGTACTGCGAGGGGAAGGACGACCGGCTCCGCCGCTCCGCACAGACTGCTCTCTACCTGATTCTGGACACCATGGCCAAAATCATGGCCCCCATCCTGTGTTTTACCTGCGACGAAATTTGGCTGGCTATGCCTCACGCAGATGGGGTGGACGCACGCAATGTCCTTTTCAACGACATGAACCAGGTCTTTGCCGACTACGCCCTGGATGAGGATGCTATGGCCAAGTGGAACAAGATTATCGAAGTCCGCGACGTGGTCAACGGCGCCCTGGAGGCAGCCCGCACCGCCAAGCAGATTGGCAAGAGCCTGGAGGCCAAGGTAGCCCTTACCGTGCCCGCTGAGGACGCCTTCTTGGCAGAGCTGAACGGCGATGCCTTGGCAGATCTGCTGATTATCTCTCAGGTTACCGTTACCGTGGGCGGCGAGATTGCCGCTGAGGTGGCCCCCGCCGAAGGAGAAAAGTGCCAGCGCTGCTGGAAGGTCCTGCCTACCGTCAGCGCCGAGGGCCTGTGCCCCCGTTGCGGCAAGGTCATCCGGGCCCTGGTGTAAGAGCAAAGCCTATTATTCAGACCAAACCGCGGCCGACCCCATGGTCGGCCGCGATTTTACGCAGAAAGGATGGTGCGAGACCTGTGCCAATTCCGTACTTTATTCTGGCCGCCGTCATTGTGGCGGCGGATCAGGCGGTAAAATACCTGGTCCGGTCAAACATCGACCTGGGGCAGGTGGTGAGTTTCCTGCCGGGGCTTTTGGACCTGACCTTTGTGAAGAACACCGGAGCGGCGTTTTCCTCTCTGGCCGAGCACACCTGGCTGCTTACTCTGATCTCGGCTCTGGCGTCTCTGGCCATGGCGGTGATTCTGGTCAAGGCGCCTCTCCCCCACTGGTCCGGCCGGTTGGCCCTGGGCCTGATGCTGGGGGGTGCCGTGGGGAACTTCGTCGACCGGCTGCTGCAGGGCTATGTCACCGATATGTTCTCCACCGCCTTTATGAACTTCCCCGTATTCAATGTGGCGGACATTGCCCTGGTGGTGGGCGGCATCCTTCTGTGCGTCCATGTGATTTTCTTCATGCGGGAGGAGCCCGGTAAGAAGGAGGAGACGGCCCCATGATCGTGACGCTCACGGCGGAGACCGACGGTCAGCGGGCCGACCAGTTTCTGTCTCAGTCTCTGAATAATCTGACCCGGTCGGCGGCCCAGAAGCTGCTGGAGGGGGGACATGTCCTCCGGGGAGGAAAGCCCTTGAAAAAGAACGATCGGCTGAAGGCGGGCGAGGAGATTGCCGCGCTGATTCCCGATCCCACAGAGGTGGAGATTCTGCCCCAGGACATCCCTTTGGATGTGGTCTACGAGGATGGCGATGTCATTGTGGTGAATAAGCCCGTGGGCATGGTGGTCCACCCGGCACCCGGCCATCCCGACAGCACCCTGGTCAACGCTCTGCTGCACCACTGCGGCGCAAGTCTCTCTGGCATCAATGGGGAACTGCGCCCCGGTATCGTCCACCGCATCGACCGGGATACCAGTGGCCTCATCATCGCCGCAAAGAACGACAGCGCTCACCTGGCCCTGGCCGAGCAGCTCCAGGACCACTCCCTTTACCGGGAGTATGAGGCGGTCATTATCGGCGGCCTCAGGGAGGATGCGGGCACCATCGACCTGCCCATTGCCCGGCACAACACCGACCGGAAGAAGATGGCCATCAACCACTACAACGGCCGTTCTGCTGTGACCCATTGGCAGGTGCTGGACCGCTATGCAGGTTATACCCACATCCGGTGCCGGCTGGAGACCGGCCGCACCCACCAGATTCGCGTCCACCTGGCTGCCCAGGGGCACCCGGTGCTGGGAGACCCGGTGTACAGTGGGGTGCGAAAGGGATTTCCGGAGCTGGTGGGCCAGTGTCTTCATGCCCGGCGGCTGTCTTTCGTCCATCCCCGGACGGGAGAGCGGCTCCTGCTGGAGGCCCCCCTGCCCGACTACTTTACAGCAACTCTGGAACGCTGTAAAAAACTGCAGTAAAAAACGACCTCCTGTCATAAGGAGGTCGTTTTGCACGATATGAAAAATTTCAATAATTTCGAATGAGGCCCACCACTTTGCCGATAATCTGGGCGCGGGTGCCGTCTATGGGCTCGTAGTCGGGATTTTCCGGCATAAGCCATACCTCCCCGTTCTTGCGGGATAGGGTCTTTACCGTGGCCTCGTCCTCAAAGAGGGCCACCACAATCTCGCCGTTCCGGGCATCGGCCTGCCTGTGGACCACGACCAGATCCTCCGGGAGGATCCCCGCATAGAGCATAGACTCTCCCCGGACCTTCAGGGCGAAGAAGTCCTCTGGGGTGGGCCCGGTCTGGAAGGGGATGTAGTCTTCGATACACTCCTCAGCCAGAATGGGGGCGCCGGCGGCCACATTGCCCACCAGGGGGACCATGTTCCGAGGGCGGCGAGGCTCCTCGATGAGGGTGATGGAGCGCGTTTTGCCGCCATCCCACTGGAGAACCCCTGCAGCCCGGAGATTGTCCAGGTGGAATTTCACGGTAGAGGGAGATTTTAGCCCCAAGTTGTCGCCGATCTCACGCACGGTGGGGGGATAGCCGTACTCCCGGGAAAATTCCCGGATGAAGTCATAGATTTTCTGTTGTTTTGGGGTGAGGTTTGCCATGGCGATGACCTCCCATATCTTGTGGGTGGCTGTATTGTACCATGTACAGGCCTAAAAGTCAAACGCATGTTCTAAAATTTGCCGGAAGAAGACCCGAAAAAGGAACCCCGGGGACAAGAAAAACAGGAGGCAACTATACCTCCTGTTTTTTCAGGGAATAGATACGGTCTTATACTGAAATCCAATTAAAACAAGACAAGAATTGGCTTGCTTTAATCGCCTCCGCAGAGGCGTCGATTTCGTATGAGACGCCTTTTGAAGCATCAACCG
>JABUSR010000233.1 GCA_021442645.1 Ruminiclostridium sp. | reverse complement strand
AGATTCAATTATTCCGATTGCTGCACCAGCTGGACGGAATAGCCGTCGGGGTCCTTGACGAAGTAGAACACCAGGTGCGGATTGGGGGAGATAGGCGGCGTCACGTCTAGACCTGCGGCCCGGAGGTTCTCCAGCAGGGCGGGCAGGTCCTGGGGCGCCAGCCCCAGCGAAAGACCCTGGCCGGGGGCATCGGGTTCGCCGCCTGGCTTGCACAGCAGTTCCAGCTTTGTTCCCTCTGGGTCGCCCAGCATGGTGATTTCGTTTCCGTTCCCCTGGAAGCGCTCACAGACGGGCATCCCCAAAAGGTCGTGGTAGAAGGCGAGACTGCGGTCCAGGTCACGGACCTGGATGGTTGTCCACACAAATTTCATAGCAATGCTCCTTTCTGTTTTGGGAGGTTTTGCCTACAGCCTACCACAGGTTTAGGGAAGACGCAAGTTAAAAGGGGAGCTTCCTTCATCGATGGTAAAAAGGATATGGGTTTAACTTGGTATATAGGTTCTAGGGGCGCAACGCTCGGAAAAACAGCCGACAGGGAAAATATTTCCTGTCGGCTGTTTTGTGTTGTGCAATATCGTGGGGGTGCAGCAAGGCCATTTATCCAGCCATCAGACGATGGAGGAAGGTCACGGCCTGGGCACGAGAGCAATCAGCAGCGGGGCTGAAGGTCTTGGCTTTCGTACCCGTTGTGAGCTCATTATCAAAGGCCCAGGCGACTGCATCGTAATAATATGAATCGCGGGAGACATCATCGAAGGGAAGTGCAACATCTGCAGCAGCACCACCAGCAAAGCGATAGAGGAAGGTCACCATCTGGCTACGGCTGACGATTCCATTGGGGTTGAAGGTAGTATCTGATATACCCGTGGTGATGCCCTGCTCCACAGCCCACAGCAGTGCTTGGCCGTAATATGCATCTAGGTCAACGTCTGTAAATGCGCAGTGAAGCTCTTCCGGCATCGGTTTGCCGGCTGCGCGCCAGAGGAAGCTCACCAGCTGCGCTCTGGTGCAGGTTCCACCCGGGCTGAAGTGAGTCTCGTTCGTACCTGTCGTGATCTCATTTTCATATGCCCAGAGTACAGAATCGAAATAATAGGCATCGGTTGGGACGTCAACAAAGGAGGGGGAAGCACAGTCTTCCTTGATTTGATTACACAGCACCGTATAGGTATAGAGCGGGGTGCTGTTTATGGAAAGAGTTTCCAAGGGAATGCTGACAAGGCAGTTATAGGAGACGCTCTGCTTGTAATCCGTTCTGTAATAGTAGGTCCCCGGAGGGAAGCCAGTATCGGTCTTGATCTTTTCGGCTGACTTGGTAATTTTCCCAGGATATTCGGCGCCGCCCAGAAAGGCCGCCTCGTCCTTTTCCCAGTACCAATGATCCTCGGCGTAAAAGGCCACGGCATCGAGGACCTTGTTTACTTCGAGTCCGCTGGCCTTGTTCAGGACTGATCCGCTGACCATACTGCGGTACCGGATGTAATCCGAATCAGCATCATTGGGAAGGTTACGAAGGCTTGTAGTCGAACCGGTTCTGAAGTATGAACCAATCACGTTGATTACTTCCAAGCCGACCGTGCTACTCATGGGCAGCAATTGTACTCCGTTGAGGCTGGTTACGATTGCCCCATAGTCACGAACATCGCTGTCCAGCACTTCCTTCAGATACGCAAAGTCCGGCTTTTCTCCGTTGCTCATCAGCATGTAGGTAAGCAACAGTGCATTGGAATCACCCAGAAGGGCCGGGCTGGAAGTGCTGCTCCAATTGCCGTGGTAGTCAATTTTTGTGGGTGTACTGGAATAAGACTCGTAGGCATGTCTTACGGTGATTTCTCTCGTGTTGGCCGATACTCGGTCGGTAAAGGTGACATCGCCAAGATACAGTTCGGTGTTTGTGAGATAGCAGTAGTTGTCGTGTCCTGTCAGGCAATTCTCCTTCATATTGCCGATGGTAATCAGAGTATTGCAGTAATCCTCCAACTGAGAGGCTTTCTGGCTGTCTGTGACAAAGGAGGACATGCTGAGAACATTTGTGACGAAGCTCCCATAAACACCGGTCTTGATGGACATTTCATTGCAGAAAAGCTTAAGTGAATCAGCAATCTGAAATTCAAAGGCGTGGGTCAGGTAGAAAACCTGGAAGAGCGTACTCATGCCGTCCTCTGACGATACAAGGTATTTGCAATAATTCGAGAACTGTCTTACGACCTGAAGGGAGAAGGTGGCGTCTTTATTGACCTCTGCGGCAGTCACCCTATAGAGCAGTACATTGACCGCATCCTCGGCGACCTGGGCAATGAGTTCATCTGTCAGCTCTTCTGCACCCTCCTCAGTAAAAGCCGGGAAGTTTCCGCACGCAAAGACACTAAAGTCTTCCGTCTCGCGAATCTTTTGGGAGATAAAGCTTTCAATCGCTGCCCGGTAGTTGTTGACGTTCCAGGTCAGCTTTGCCGGAAGAAAGTCGGGGGACAGTTCAAGATATCGGTCTGCGGGAGAAAAGTCCGAAGGCTCTTCATTTTCCGTGGTATATTTCAGACGATACTCTCCGCCGATTTTTTCGTAATGCAGCAGGATCCGGGCGTTGTCTGTTCCGTCCTTTGTACGGGCATCCTCTGTCTTGTTGAGGCACCAGTTCTGCATACCGTTGAGCAGCATGCCATTATACTGGGTCATCAGGTTGTCCAGCCCGTCTTCCATGTTGCGGTATGAAAAATCGTTCCACCGTTCCTGGAGCATGATGGCCTTTTCCGTACGGGTGTTGAACTCTGCAGAGGCCTGAATCTGTGACATCTGGGTCGTGATATTACTCAACTGCATTTCCGTCATTTCTAATTGTTCATTGATGACCTGTAGTTGATGCTGGATATTGGCCAGGGCCTCGGAGTTCTCATCTTTGATAAGGCCTACGAGTTTCATGAAGGTGATACTGCCGTTAACAGCCGTAAAGATTGTACCTGTGGCACTTGCGACTTTCATAACGTCATCAAATATCGTGGTGATGGCCTCCGCTGTTTTCGGGTCTAAAAAGACGTTCTGGGTCTCTGAAACGGAATTTTTGACGACATGCATGGCATTGTTCAGCTTTTCGAGCTCGGCTTCCGAAAGCGAGGCTGCGGTGACCTGTGCATCATTGGGCTGCAATGCGAATATGGTGGGGGATATGCAGCTCACCATCAAGGTGACGACCAGGAGCAGCGAAATAAGCTTTTTGCTCATATTACAACCTCCAATCAAGATTTGTTCTTTAAAAACATATGGTAGGCCCGGTTTCTGCCGGCCTGCTCAGACTGGCCGGGTCAGAAAGACCTCGGAATAGGTCGCCTCCAGGGTATGGACAGCGTCTTCGGCCAGGGTATCCCGGTCGAACAGACCCAGTACGGTGGGGCCGCTGCCACTCATGGCAGAGCCCAACGCCCCGGATTGGATGAGGGAGAGCTTGATGGATTCAATCTCCCGCCGCTGGTGAGGAGTGAGGACCGCCTCGAAGACGTTGAACATCCTGCGGCCGATCCCCATCAGGTCACTGGTCCCCAGAGCATCTACCATTCCCCGGGTGTCCGGGTGCAGACGGTGCTTGTTCCGGTCCCAGGCCCGGAACAGAACCGGGGTAGAAATGGAAAAGGCGGGCTTGCATAGGACAATATAGCAGGGGGGGAGAGAAGGAAGGGGGGTGAGGATCTCGCCCCGCCCCCGGGCCAAGGCGGTGCCGCCCAGGACGCAGTATGGTACGTCAGAACCCACAGTCTGACCAATCACGGACAGTTCCCTATCGGAGAGGCCGGCGTTGGTGAGGTGATTCAGCCCTCGGAGGACAGCGGCAGCATCGCTGCTGCCTCCGGCAGTGCCGGCACAGACGGGGATTCGCTTGTTAAGCCTGATGCGCAGGTCCTGCCAGGTCTGCCCGGTGGCCTTGCGAAAGGCTAGGGCAGCCGCCACGGCCAGATTATTCTTGTCGTTAGGGAGAAACCGGAGCCCGGACTCCGCCCGGATCCCGCCGGGAAAACCCAAATCCAGGGTTACCTCATCGGAGAGGGAAACGGACTGCATGACCATGTCCATTTCGTGGTACCCGTCGGGACGGGAGCCAAGAATGTCCAGGGTAAGGTTAACTTTTGCGGGGGCCTGCAGGGTGAGGGAACTCACTTGATCTTACGGGACTCCAGATAGAAGCGCTTGTCGTGCGCTTCGCCCATGGAGAAGGTCTTGCGGGGAAGGGCGCCGTCGAAGATAACCGTGGGGAAGAGTTGATCCTTGCCCATAGCGGGGAGGATGAAGCCGATGGCACCATCCTGGTTGGCCAGCTCAGCGGTGATGTCCTCACCGTGGATGTAGTCGATCTTACCGCCGTTCTCTTTCAGATAGGTATCCAGGAAGGACTGCAGGGTGCCGACCTCCAGCTGAGCGGTGGGGTTGGGAACGGTCACAACGCCGGACTCGCCCTTCATGGTATACTTGATTTGATGGCCTTCGCCCTCACCCAGGTGTGCACCGGGGTAGGCGGCCATGAAGTCGGACAGCAGTTTCTTGGGGTCGACGCCCACCAGCACTCGGTGGATGGCCTCGAACTCCAGGGAGTCATCGTGGAGGTTGGTCAGCTCGATGAGGGCGTAGCGGGCAGGGTGGTTTTCACGCTCGGCTTCGCTGAGGGTGGGCTTTAGCTCCTCCCAGCAGGCTTTGGCGGTGGCCAGAGAGTGGTTGCCATCGCCCATGGCAAAGGTCAGAACAGGGTAGCCTTCGGCGTTGTAGAACTTGCTGAAGCGCTCGGGATCGGCCAGAACGGCCATCTTGTCCAGCACTTCCTGGGACTTGGCGTCGTCCAGCAGATAGCCTTCGATCCGGCCGCCGCGTTCCATCAGAGTGGCCATGTAGACCTGGGACATGTTTGCCTTATCATCATGCAGGGGCTCGATGATGCTCTTGTCGGGGTCATCGATGAGGACCATGATATGGGGCAGTTCAATGGGGGCGTTCCTGCGGACTCTCATGCGGGGAGGGATGCGCTCCAGAACGGTGCCCTCGGTAGCACGGATGGGAGTGCCGGAGCCCTTGGCGTAGTCATACTGCTCCAGGTCCAGCTTTCCGATCAGGCCGTAGCGGACCTTGCCGTTGTCCAGCTTGCGCTCAATGTACAGCAGGGCGTTTTTCAGGGTGCGCAGACGATCTTCCTCCAAGTACTTTTCCATGGTATCGTTGATCTTCTTGATCTCCGCCTCCACATTGTCGCCCTCCAACTTGCTCTCGGGCAGAATCAGGCGCAGGGTAGAGGGGGCCTCACCCACATACTTGTCCACGCGCTCCCAGTACTCGGGCTGAGAGGTGTACTGGTCGCAGGCCACCACAGCCCACTTGGTCAGGCCGCAGTCAACGGGTAGCAGGATGTCAGCAGGGGAGAATGCAATGTTACTCATTTGAATATTCCTCCATAATCTCTTTGTTGCAGTGTTGCAGTGCTGCAGTGTTTTATTTTAATCAAAGTTCAAACAGTTTTTTCATGAGAACGGGGGCACCCTCAGGGTACAGGGGGCCCTTCAGCCCAGATTCCTCACAGTAGGGGAGGCCCAGGCTGGAGTCTTTTCTGCTGTCGTAGAGCAGATAGGGGACGGGTTCTGCATCGTGGCCGCGGGTAGAGGTCAGCGTCTTGTGGTCGGAGAGGATTAGCATACGGTAGTCGGTGCCTTCCTCAGCCAGCGCTTGGGTCAGGGGGCCAACCACCCGGCTGTCCAGCCAGTCGATGGCCTGGATCTTGCCCGGCAGATCGCCGTTGTGGGTGCACTCATCGGGGGCCTCTACGTGGACAGCGACGAAGTCGTGGGTCTTCAGTTCTTCCAGAGCGGCCTGGACCTTGCCCTCGTAATTGGTGTCCAGTTCGCCGGTTGCACCTTCTACCTCCCGGATGTCCAGGCCGGACAGGCGGGCGATGCCGAAGCACAGGGGGACGGCAGAGATGACACAGCCGGTCTTGTG
Source organism: Ruminiclostridium sp. (assembly GCA_021442645.1). GTDB lineage: Bacteria > Bacillota > Clostridia > Oscillospirales > Oscillospiraceae > Evtepia. The sequence goes on along the minus strand of JABUSR010000233.1, from coordinate 2,692 downwards.
GTACTTATCCCAGAAGGAGTCCAGAGCCACGGCACTGCCCTCTGCCCAGAACCAAACGCCATTGGCAGGGAGCTTGCTCTCGGCCCGGCGCTTCTCATTGATGGGATGGTGGTTCAGCACTTCGTGTGCCAGCTCCATCAGTTCCTTTAGCACGGCGGCGTTGTCGTTGCCAGAGGGGAGCAGGGGGCCGATGACTTCGCCCAGGTGGTCATGGGGGGGGATAAGGGAGATGCCGGTAATGTTGGCCTGGGCCTGCACGGCGATGTGACGGAAGGAGGATGCGGGGTAGACCACCATACCTGCCTTCTGCGCAGCGGCCTGGAATCGGGAATCCCCAAACAGATCGGTGACCAGCTGAATAGACTGGTCGCCCTCAATGGAGCCGCCGGAGTGGGAGAGGATCCGCTTTTCCTCGAAAGGTAGGTCATTGTCCTCGTAGGCGACCATGTTGCAGCGGTAGGACACATCCCCGGGCTTCAGTTGAATGCCGGTGGCGGCGGCTTCTAGGGGGGAGCGGCCGGTGTAGCAGACCTTGGGGTCTGCACCAAAGATGGAGAGAATGGCGGTGTCACTGCCTGCGGGCAGGTTGCCGGGGCAGTTGATGACGCTGCCCATCTCGCCCTTGGCGGCCAGGGCGTCCATAATGGGGATGCTGGCAGCCTGCAGGGGAGTTTTGTTCTCCAGGGCAGGGACGGGATTGTCAGCCATGCCGTCGCCGATGATGAGTACGTATTTCATGGGGAAGTCTCCTTTCGCAGGGTAATATATGAATCAGTCCGGATTGGATCCATGGGGGTGGATCCAATTCTTCCAGTCTTTACATTCGCTGAGGGTGCCCGACTGGGCATCCAGCAGGTCCAAAATCAGGGTGTTGGAGAGTAGAAAACCCTCGGGGGTGAAATGCCAGCGGCGGTCGGACTGCTCCACCCAGTGATAGCGTTCGAACAGTTCCAGCTTGTGGCTGATGGGTTCGAAATTCAGGCCAAAGGTGCGGCGGTACTCCCACTCCTCTATGCCACGGCGGGTACGCATCCGCAGGAGGAGATACTCCCGGGCACGCTCCGGCGGGGTAATGGTCTGGTTTTCCTCCAGCAGATTCTCCTGGGCGGGGATGCCGCAGATATAGGCCTCCAGGTCCCGCACGTAGGAGAAGCGTCGGCCGTGAAAATAGGAGTGGGCCCCGGGGCCAAAGCCCACATACTCTTGACCCATCCAGTACTTGGTGTTGTGGCGGGACTCCTTACCTGGGCGGGCAAAGTTAGAGATCTCATATTGCCGGTAGTTGAAGCGGCTGAGCAAGTCCACAGCCCGGAGATACAAGTCGGCCTGGGCATCTCCGTCGGGGAGCTCCAGTCCCTCCTCTACCCGGAGGGACAGGGGAGTATTCGGCTCGACCTTCAATCCGTAGCAGGAGATGTGGTCCGGCTCCAGATAGATGGCTGCCGCCAGGGTGCGCTCCCAGTCTACCATAGTCTGGCCGGGGAGGCCGTAAATCAGGTCCAGACTAAAATTGTCGAATCTGGCCCTGCGGATATCCTGCACGGCGTCTGAAACCTGCTGGGGGGTGTGGATGCGGTGGATGCAGTGGAGCTGCTGAGAATCAGCAGACTGCATACCCAGGGAGACCCGGTTGAAGCCGGCGCGGCGAAGCTTGGCCATAGAGCGAAGGTCCACACTGTCGGGGTTGCACTCCAGGGTGATTTCTGCCGAGCGGTTGACGGAGAAGTGACGCAGGAGGGAACTCAGGACCTCCCGCAGACGCTTCTCCCCGTAGTAGGAGGGCGTGCCGCCGCCAAAATAGATGGTGTCTACCGGGCGACCCTTCAGGAAGGGGGCCAGGGTCTTGATGTGGCTCAAGAGGGCTTTCTGATAGCGGTCCATGGCATCTTCCCGACCGGCTAGAGAGTAGAAATCACAGTAGTCACACTTACTCTTACAGAAGGGAATGTGGATATAGATGCCCAGTGGCTGCGCCATAAGATCCCTCCTGTCCTCCAAATGCATAACTATCTTTATATTATACGATTTTTTCCGCAAAATGGCAAGATGTTATCAGAAAACAACCCGAACCATTTTGGTAGGATTTGCGGGCGTTCGCCCGGCGGGACAGACAGAGAGCGCCCCTTGGGGGACGCTCTCTATTTCTGCTATTAGGGCTTGCGCCCGGCTTGTTTCCGGGGAGTAGTTCACGAGGCCCTGGGGGATCTTAATCTAGGAGGCCGTGCCTCCGTTTTTTCGGGGAGATGCCCGGAAAAGAGTTGTCAGACTTTGGTAGGCCGTGCTATACTTTTTCATATTACAGGTCAGGGTCTCCCGTTGCCAGGTCAAAGAGTTCGGTCTCGCTTGCCAGCTCGCTGGGATAGGGATAGGAGTGGCTGAGCTTCCGAAATTTTTCCCGGATTTGACCGGCCTTTGCCTCGTCTTTCTCTGCCACCAGGGCGTAGGCGTACTCTGTTCGCAGGATGGAAGGGTAAGACTTCATGGAGCGCATGAATTTCTTCTGGGCCTTTGTGAGCATACTGTTGGCTTTTTCTACCTCGCCCTCCCGGAGGGCGCAGAAGACCAGGTCGTTGACCAGAAGACTCCGATGGATTCCCAGCAGAGCGGAACTATCCCGAAGCAGGGATTCCATGGCCTCCCTGGCTTGGGGGAACTGGTGGGCGTCCAGCATCCGGTTGCAGGCAAAGACGCC
>JABUSR010000261.1 GCA_021442645.1 Ruminiclostridium sp. | reverse complement strand
AAATCGTCCTCTGCCTCAAATCGGACGGGGTAGCGATAAACCTCCTCACGGTAGTCCAGGAGGTAGTCCAGGGGGACGCAGAAAGTATTCTTCACCTCGTCCCGGCTGGCCCGGAGCCGTTCCACGGCTGCCGGATCCACGACGGCTAGGAAGGGGTAAATCACCCGGTCACTGATATCCTGGACCACATCCAGGGGGGCAATAACCTCGATGGCCTCAGCGGGGATTCCCAGTTCCTCCCAGGTCTCCCGGAGGGCAGTATCCACGGGGCGCTCCCCCTTCTCCCGGCGGCCACCGGGGAAACAGACCTCCCCGGGTTGGTGGCCTACCAGCGTCTCCGCCCGGGTCTCGTAGAGCAGGCAAAGTCTTCCCTTTTCCTCCACCAGGGGCAGAAGAACGGCGTACTCGCTGACGGTGCACTGGATGCCCAACTCTCTATTCCGGAAATACTCCTTCATTCGGTCCACAGTCATGGCGGCGTCTCCTCAGGATTCCGGGATGGTGAACTTAGCCAGGGGATCGGGCCGGGTCCAAAGGACGGGCTTCCCCTGGGCCAGGGTCTCCTTCACCTGGATGAGCCGCTGGTTGCGGCTGCCTCGGAACCGAAGGTCATAAGACTGCTCCTTCTCCAGGAAGGGGCCGTCCACCAGTACATCTGTCTCCTCCAGTAAAGCCAACCAGTCCGAATCTCCCTTGGCCAGGATGGCCTCCAGCGTGTAACCGGAATAGGTCCAAACCGTCCAGCCTGCGGCATGGGCGGCCCGGGCAAGAATCAGGCAATCGGCTGCCTGGGCAAAGGGTTCCCCTCCGGAGAGAGTCAGGCCCTGGATCAGAGGATCCTTCCCCATCCGGGCGGCCAGTTCCTCCACTGGGACCTCTTTGCCCCCATTAGGGTCGTGGGTCTCCGGGTTGTGGCATCCGGGGCAGTGATGGGGGCAGCCCTGGGTGAAGACGGCAAACCGCAGACCGGGGCCGTCCACGATAGAGTCGCTGACAGTATTGGCAATACGCATGGCGTATCCTCCTTAACAAAATAGGCAATCAAATTGATAACATATCAAATCATATCATATTTCCCACCGGGAGACAACAGGGAAGCCCTTTGGGGCAAACAGTCAGAGTTCACCGAAAGTTTTCACTTTCTCTCTTGCCCCTCCTGGGATTTTCCGCTATACTTTTTACGGAAACCACCAGAAATGCGTCCCGCCTCGCCGGAGACCCATTCCGGAGAGGAGATTTCATCGGAATGAAAACCTTCTATCGCTCTGTCGTAGGACATCGGAAGCCGATTCTGATCGTCTTCCTTCTTCTCTTTATCCTTTGCGTTCCCTGCCGACAACTCGTCTCCGTCAACTACGACATCAACGACTACCTGCCGGCGGACAGCCCCTCGACCCTGGCCCTGGATCTCATGGAGCAGGAATACGACGGCGGCATCCCCAACGCCCGGGTCATGATTCGGAATGTTTCCATCGCAGAGGCCCTTGCCTACAAAGCCGACCTGCAGGCAGTGGAAGGTGTCTCTGATGTCACCTGGCTGGACGACACCGCCAGCCCCTCCGTCCCCCTGGAGGCCCTGGACCCTGCCATTACTGAGCCCTACTACCGGGACGGCAACGCCCTGTACACTGTGACCATCCAGGAGGATGCCCGCCTTTCTGCCGTAGAAGATATCCGTGCCATCATCGGCGAGGGCAATGCCGTAACGGGCAGCGCCGTCTCCACAGCTGACGCCACTGCCGGCACCATCACCGAGGTCGCTATCACCGCCGCCATCGCCGTGGCATTCACCTTTGTGGTGCTCCTCCTGACCACCTACTCCTTTGCCGAGCCTGTCCTGGTTCTGGCCGGGATTGGGGTAGCCGTGGTCATCAACGGAGGAACTAACCTGATTTTTGGGGAGATATCCTTCGTTACCAACGCCGCAGGGAGTATCCTCCAATTGGCGGTTTCCCTGGACTACTCGGTCTTCCTCCTCCATCGGTTCGAAGACTGCAGAAAGATTAACCCCGACCCCGAAGAGGCCATGGTGGAAGCCCTGAGCCTGTCCACCTCCTCCATCCTGTCCAGCGGTCTGACCACCGTCATCGGCTTCCTGGCTCTGTGCTTCATGCGGTTCCGGATCGGTCCCGATCTGGGCTTGGCCCTGGCCAAGGGCGTGGCCATCAGCCTCGTCACTGTCTTCCTCCTGATGCCCGCTCTGATCCTTTCCACCTACAAACTCATTGATAAGACCCGCCACCGCCCCTTTGTCCCGTCCTTCCGGCCCTTCGGGAAACTGGTCCGCCGGTGCATGCTCCCCTTGGCCGTGGTCTTCGCCCTCCTGATCGTACCCGGCTACCTGGCCTCCAACGCCAACAGCTTCTACTACGGGGGCTCCCACATCTTTGGCCCGGATACTCGCTTGGGTGCCGACACCGAAGCAATCGAGGAGGCCTTCGGCAAGCAGGATACCTATGTGCTGATGGTCCCCAAGGGGAACCCCGCTGTGGAGACCGAGCTCTCCGCTGCCCTCCACAAGATTCCCCAGATGACATCTATCCTCTCCTATGTAGATACCGTGGGGACCGTTATCCCGGAGGAATACCTGGACAGCGGTACCCTCTCCAAGCTGACCGGCGAACATTACACCCGCATGGTCCTCACCCTCAGGACCGACTACGAGGGAGACCAGGCTTTCGCCTTGGTGGAGACCATCCGCGACACGGCCGAGACCTACTACCCCGGGCAATGGTACCTGGCCGGGGGCGGCGTTTCCACCTGTGACCTGATGAAGGCCGTCACCTCCGATATGGTCAAGGTGAACCTGGTCGCCATCGCCGCCGTCTTCTTTATCCTTCTCTTGACCATGCGGTCGGTGATTCTTCCGGTAATCCTGGTCCTCTCCATTGAGACGGCCATCTGGATCAACCTTTCCCTCCCCTATTTCTCTGATCAGCCAATCTTCTATCTGGCCTACCTGATTACCAGTTCCGTGCAGCTTGGCGCAACAGTAGACTACGCCATCCTGTTTGCCACTCGCTACCGGGAATTCCGGCAGAGTTTCCCCAAAAAGCAAGCCGTGGTCGAGACTGTCACAGCGGTCTCGGTCTCCATCCTCACCTCAGCCAGTGCTATGGTCGTCATCGGCTTCCTGCTGGGCATCATCTCCTCCCATGGTCTGCTCTCCCAGCTGGGCTTCTTCCTGGGCAAGGGCACCCTCTGCTCCCTGGCTATCGTCCTGTTTGCCCTGCCGGGCCTGCTGGTTACTTTCGACTCTTTTATTCTTCCCCACAAAAAAAGTAAGGAGGCTGTACCTTATGAAACACTGTAAACAGCTCACAGCGGCCGCCCTGTCTGCCCTGCTTCTGGGCTCCGTGGCCGTCCCCGTCGGTGCGGCCCCCCTGACCGCCGAAAAGCAGGAGGTCATCTATGTGATGACCGACGCCTCCGGCTGCGTCACAGACATGGAAGCCGTCAATATGTTCGCCGGAGGTGACATCACCGACTACGGCGACTACTCCTCCGTAAAGATGCTGAACACCACAGACGAGATCCTCCAGAAAGGGGATCGGATCAGCATCTCCTCCTCTGCTGACAAGGTATACTACCAGGGGACCCTCCGCTCCACTGTGATCCCTTGGGATATCTCCATCCGCTACTTCCTGGACGGGAAGGAACTCTCCCCCGACCGTTTGGCCGGAAAGAGCGGCGACCTGGAGATTCGATTCTCCGTCAGTAAAAACCCGGACTGTTCCGGCTCCTTCTATGAGAGCCACGCGCTCCAGGCCACATTCCTCCTGGATGGTGACCTCTGTACTGACATCACCGCTGAGGGCGCAACCCTGGCCCATGTAGGCACCGATCAGCAGCTTTCTTACACCATCCTGCCCGGGCGGGGCGTGGACGCAGTCATCCGGGCCAGCGTGACCGACTTCGCCATGGATCCGGTGACCATCAATGGCATCAACCTGAACCTACAGGTGGACTTCGACAGCAGCAGCATCATGGGTGACGTTTCCCAGCTCATCCAGGCCACCCGCTCCCTGCGGAACGGGGCCTCCACCATACACAACGAAATGGGCCGGCTGAAGACTGGGTCCGACTCTCTGGCCAGCGGCGCCGCCAACTTGCATCAGGGACTCTCCTCCCTGGATGCAGGCATCGACTCCCTTCAGGGCGGCGTATCTTCCATGCAGAGCGGGCTGGACCGTCTCCAAGCCCAGTCCGGCAACCTGACGGCAGGCTCCTCCGCAATGAAGTCTGGTCTGAAGACCCTCCAGGACAGCCTGAGCGGGTTCTCCACCCCCGACGGAGACCTTTCCGCACTTGTCAGCGGCTCCGCCTCCGTCAAGGCCGGTCTCCGCGACCTGACCAACGGCGCTGCTACCCTCCGGGACAGCGTTGGCTACAGCCAGTTCAAAGCCCAGCTCCAGAAGAACGGGCTGAATATCGACACGCTGAAGGCCGGGAACGTGGCCGCCATCGCCAGCGTCACCGCCTTGATGGTCTCTCTCCAGAACACCGCTTCCGAGCTGGCGGCCATCCCCGGCTGTGAGTCACAGGCCCAACAAATCCAGTCTCAAGCGGCCTCCCTCAAGACCGTGCTGACCGTCCTGACCGGAGACTCCGCCGCTCTCTCCGGTACAGAGCTCTATCTGAATGCCCTGTCCAACGGAGCCGCCCAGCTCTATCAGGGCGCCGCCACCCTGAGTTCCTCCTACACTGCTCTGGACGACGGCATCTCCACCCTGGCCGATGCTCTGAGCGAAACCCCCGAAAAGATTTCTGCCCTGACGGAAGGTGTCAACACCCTGGTCGAAAAATACGCCGAGCTGGACGCCGGCGTAAACAGCTATACCAACGGCGTGGACAGCGCCGCCGCCGGCTTCGGCCAGATTTCTGACGGAGTTTCCTCCCTGTCCGAGGGGAGCAAGCCCCTCCTCACCGGTGCAGAGGCCCTTCAGGACGGCACTGAAGCCCTCCAGAAAGGCACAGGCGCCCTGTATGATGGCACCTCTCAGCTGTCCGGCGGTGCAGAGACCCTCTCCGGCAAAACCTCCGGTATGAGCACTTGGGTCCAGGACAAAATGGACAGCATCCTCGCTTCCATCTCCGGAGAGGATGTGGAACCCGAATCCTTTGTCTCTGAAAAGAACACTGCCGTCACCGCTGTGCAGTTTGTCATCAAGACCGAGGCCATCGAAGCCCCTGAGGCACCTGAGGTCCAAGAGGATGAGCCCGAGTCCATGAGTCTCTGGCAGAAATTCCTCCATCTGTTCGGGATAGACTGATTTTTGAAGGGACAACGGAAAGGGGTCCCCCCGTTGCCTGTTGGCGGCAGGGGGACCCCTTTTCATCCGTCAAAACACCGCCGGGCCAGAATGCGCTTCTAGCCTGGGCGCACACATAAAAAGGCCCCGCCGTTCAAAAGAAGGCGGGGCCTGACGTTGTTTTCGCAGCGGACTTACACAGTGTAATCGTAGAAGCCCTTGCCGGTCTTGCGGCCCAGACGGCCGGCCCGGTACAGGACCTTGTACAGGTGTGCGGGGCGATACTTGGAGTCTGCAGTCTCCTGATACAGGGACTCCATGACGTTAATCATGATGTCGATGCCGATGTAGTCAGCCAGCTTCAGGGGGCCGACAGGCAGATTGTAGCCCAGCTCGCAGGCCTTGTCGATGTCCTCATAGGAGCAGACATTCTCGCCGGCCAGGATGGCAGCCTCGTTCATCATGGGGCACATAACGCGGTTTGCAATGAACATGGGCACATCGCTGACGGTAACGAACTCCTTGCCGAAGCCCTTAGCGATAGCCTTGCCGGTCTCGATGGTGTCAGCAGAGGTGTCGTAGGCGTTGATAATCTCCACCAGCTTCATGGAGGGCACGGGGCTGAAGAAATGCATGCCCAGGAACTTCTCAGGGCGCAGGGATGCAGCTGCCAGCTCGGTGATGGACAGGGAGGAAGTGTTGGACACGAAAACGGCCTCGGGCTTGATGACGGGAGCCATCTTTGCAAAAGCGTCCTTCTTCAGGTCCATATTCTCCACCATTGCCTCAAAGACGATGTCCACATTGGCCAGGTCTTCCAGATTGGTGGTAGCGGTCAGCTTAGCCAGCCATGCATCAGCCTGCTCCTGGGTGAGCTTGCCCTTTGCAATCTTCTTCTCGAAGTTCTTCTTGATGCCTGCCACGCCCTTTTCCAAGGTGGGGGTTCTGTGGTTGTACAGCACCACATCATAACCGCCCTCCAGAGCGACCTGGGCAATGCCGCGGCCCATGCTGCCTGCACCGTATACGCCAACAATCTTAACTTCCATAGTAGTAGTACTCCTTCCAATGAATGGCCTGTTCCGCCCGGAACAAAGGCTTTATTTTTTTGCTTTGCCGGACTCCTCCGGAAAATGCTTTTTTTTCGAAACAATTGGCAGAGTATGCGGACCCATACCCTGCCATTTTTCATTGTCGTCTTATCTTACAGGAATTCACCGGTTTCGTCAAGGGCAATTCCAGCTTTTTCACAATTTTTAAGCTTTTTCTCACGTTCTGCTCTCAAAACTGGGAAGTGCCCCCGGGCAGGGAATCTGCGTCGGTTCTCCCGCCCGAAGAATCAGCGCCCGGTTTTTTGTCTATTTTGCCCAGTTGCTCCGGGGAGATTTATGGAATTTGAATACAACTCTTCCGGGCTCCCACAGTTTTGATTACTTCTTATTCATTACCTTTCTCCACAAAAATAATCAATATATGTCATGCGCCCTCTGGTTTCTTATGTTATAATACATCTGTAGAAGTTGCCCCGTAAGGAGTTATTGCTGTGGGCATTCTTCTCGTGCCCAAGGCAATATGTAAAATATGCCCTTAGAAAACAAATCACAGGAGGAATACTATTATGGAATTCAAACTGAATGAAGACCAGCAGATGATCCATGACCTTGCTGCACAGTTCGCACAGGACATCATCCTGCCCAACATCGAGCGCATCGAAGGCGGCGAGGAAGTCGTTGTCAGCGACGGCTCCACTCAGGTTCAGCTGCCCCGCGACATCCACGAAGCTCTGGCAGAGACCGGCTTCATCGGCATCTCCTTCCCCGAGGAGTACAACGGCCTGGGTATGGGCCATGTCGAGCAGGCTATCGTGATCAAGGAACTGTCCCGCGTCTCCCCCTCCGTTGGTAAGGCACTGGACGTGTACATCCTGGGTCTGGAAGCTATCGACCTGTATGCTACCCCCGAGCAGAAGGAAAAGTGGCTGGCTCCCTGCTGCTCCGGTGAGCAGACCGTCTCCTTCGCATTCACCGAGCCCGATACCGGTTCCGACCCCAAGATGCTGAAGACCCGCCTGACCAAGGAAGCTGACGGCACCTACAAGCTGAACGGCGTTAAGCGCTTCATCTCCAACGCTGGTTATGACGGCCCCCTGGTTCTGTTCGCTCTGCTGGCTGACGAAGAGTCCGGCAAGGACCTGGTCACCGGTCTGGTCATCGACAAGTTCTGCAAGGGCTACTCCGTCTCCTCCCCCTGGGACAAGATCGGCTACAAGGGCTCTCACGTCTGGGATATCTTCATGGACGACATCGTTGTCACTGAGGACCAGTTCCTGGGCAAGCCCGGCGACGGCTTCACTCAGCTGCTGGGCACCACCGCTTATGGCAAGCTGGGCTTCACCGCTGTTTTCGTCGGTACCGCTCTGGGCGCTGCAGACATCGCTCTGAACTACTGCCAGGAGAAGCTGCACCGCGGCAAGTCCATCACCAAGTTCCCCACCACTCAGCTGCGTCTGTCCACCATGCTGACCTATGCACACACTGCTGAGCTGCTGTGCCTGGAAGCTGCTGATTACTGCGACCACAACCACTTCTCCAACGACGACATCGCTACCATGCGTGCTGTCCAGGCTCGTACCGCTCAGGCAAAGGGCTACGCTGCTGAGACCGCTACCAAGGTTGCTACCATGGCTGTCAACGCTATGGGCGCTTACGGTGTCTGCGACGAGTATCAGGCAGAGCGCTTCGTGCGTGACGCTGCTATCGCTCCCAACATCGAGGGTTCCGGCGATATCCAGTACCTGATCCACGGCATGTATGTTGCTGCCAACGGCAACACCAACTAATCTGCCGGCCGCGCATCTTTAACTCGTATTTCTATGTTGACCGGCCCTCCTTGCGGGGCCGGTCAACACCAGGAAATAAAATAGGTTTGCGAAACCTAAATTAAATAATAATGAATGTGGAGGATATTACCATGAAGCCTGTTTATCCCGCAGCCAGAGAACTGCCTTCCTATGAGAACCTGCTGCTCGAGATGGTCGAGCCCAACATCCTGAAGGTCACCCTGAACAGACCCAAGGCATACAACGCTCTGTCCCACGGCCTGGTCGACGACCTGATCAACCTGTCCCTGTGGCTGGTCGACGAGTACTACAACATCCGCTGCGTCCTGCTGTATGGCGGCGACGAGGCTAAGGGCTTCTGCGCAGGCCTGGACGTCAAGCAGGGTCTGGACGAGTACGAGCAGACCGTCCCCGGCTTCTATGCATACCAGGTCAAGCTGGGCGAGCTGGAGCTGTTCATGTCCAGAACTCCTCAGCCCTGGATTGCTCTGATCGACAACGTCTCCGCAGGCGGCGGCTTCTCCCTGGCTATGGTTTCTGACATCCGTGTCTGCACCAAGACCGCTCGTTTCTCCTGCTTCTATGCAAACGTCGGCATCGGCGGCTGCGACATGTCCTCTTCCTACTTCCTGCCCCGCCTGATCGGCACCGGCCGTGCATTCGAGATGATGCTGACCGGCAACTTCATCAACGCTGAGGAAGCTTGGAACCTGGGTCTGGTCTCCAAGGTCGTCGACGATCGCGCTGCTCTGGTTCCCGCTGGTCTGGAACTGGCTCGCGTCATCGCTGCTAAGGATCCCATGGCTGTCCGCCTGACCAAGGAAGCTATGCGTGCTAACGTCGACGCTGCTGGCTTCGACAACGCTCTCCAGGTCGAGAACCGCAACCAGACCCTGATGATCGCCCACAACGTCAACAAGGACGCTTCTCAGGATCCCATCGGCAAGTACTGGATCGAGGATCGTACCGATCCCATGAACCCCCAGGGCGCCAACTAATGATTTGATTCTCTGATTGAATCAGAGCGACAGATTATCCAAGACCTCCGGCTCCGGCCGGAGGTCTTTTTTGTGTCAGGAATACCTCTCACCTTTCCCGCTGCAGCAGAAAAACCAGGA
>JABUSR010000200.1 GCA_021442645.1 Ruminiclostridium sp. | reverse complement strand
CAGACGGAATCAATGGGGCGCCGGTCGTTTTTGTACTTTTCGTTTTTAATGTTCAGTGCGCCCTCCCAGGTATAGAGCTTTCCGTGCCGGGCATTTCTGGCGGGAAGCACGCAGTCAAACATATCGATACCGCGGGCGACCCCTTCAATGATATTGGCGGGCGTACCTACCCCCATCAGATACCGGGGCTTATCCTTGGGCATATGGGGCTCCACCGCTTCGATGATTTCATACATCACTTCGACGGGCTCCCCCACTGCCAGGCCACCGATGGCATAGCCATCACAATCGACATTGGCGGTCTCCTTCATGTGCCAGACTCTCAGGTCCGGAAAAGTTCCCCCCTGGTTGATGCCAAAGAGCATCTGCTGTGGGTTGACTGCGTCAGGCAGGGCGTTTAATCGATCGTGCTCTGCCTTGCATCGCTCCAGCCAGCGCAGGGTCCTCTCACAGGACTGCTTGACATAGTCGTAGGGCGCTGGGTTCTCCACACACTCATCAAAGGCCATGGCAATGTCCGATCCCAGGTTTGACTGAATCTGCATGCTCTCCTCGGGTCCCATAAAGATTCTACGGCCGTCAATGTGGGAGGCGAAGGTCACGCCCTCCTCCTTGATCTTCCGCAGACCTGCCAGAGAAAAAACCTGGAAGCCGCCGCTGTCAGTAAGAATCAGGCCGTCCCATGCCATAAAGGAATGAAGCCCGCCCATCTCCTTAATCAGCGTGTCGCCGGGTCTGAGATGGAGATGGTAGGTGTTGGAGAGTTCAATCTGGCAGCCAATCTCCTTCAAATCATGGGCAGAGACAGCCCCTTTAATCGCAGCCTGTGTCCCCACATTCATAAAGGCGGGGGTCTGGGCGGTACCATGGGCGCAGGTGAGCTCACCGCGGCGGGCTGTTCCGTTTGTTTTCAGAAGCTTAAACACAGCGTTTCCCCCTATCCTCAGTAAATGAGCATCGCATCGCCAAAGGAGAAAAAGCGATACCGTTTCCGTACAGCTTCCTCATAGGCTGCCAGGACCTGTTCCCGCCCAGCCAGCGCAGAAATCAGCATGATCAGTGTTGACTCTGGCAGATGGAAATTGGTGATGAGGCAATCAAGAGCCTTGAACTGATAGCCGGGATAAATAAAGATATTCGTCCATCCCGCGCTCTCTTTCAGGGTACCGTCCTCCCCTGCCCAGCTCTCAATGGTTCGGCAGGAGGTGGTCCCCACACAGATAACACGTCCCCCCTCCCGCTTGGTACGGTTGATTGTATCAGCTGTCTCTGCGGAAACGATGCAGTACTCGCTGTGCATCTCGTGGTCGTCGATGTTCTCAGCCTTCACTGGGCGGAAGGTTCCAAGGCCAACATGGAGGGTGACATAGCAAACTCGGACTCCCATAGCCTCGATGGATTCCAACAGCTCTTTTGTGAAGTGCAGGCCGGCAGTTGGAGCAGCCGCGGAGCCAACCTCCTTGGAGTAGACGGTCTGGTACCGCTCACCGTCCTGGAGCTCTTCTTTAATATAGGGCGGTAGAGGCATTTTCCCAAGCTGCTCGAGAATTTCCAGGAAAATACCCTCATACTGAAAACGGACGAGACGGTTCCCGTTGTCCAGTACTTCTGCAACTTCAGCAGTCAGTTGGCCGTCTCCGAAGGAGAGCTGTGCCCCTGTTCTCAACTTTTTTCCGGGGCGCACAAGGCACTCCCAGGTCTTCTCTCCCCTGTCGATGAGCAGCATCACCTCGCAGGCACCGCCACCGGGCTCCCGTCTTCCTATGAGACGGGCAGGAAGCACCCTGGAGTTGTTGAGAACCAGACAGTCCCCCGGACGAAGAAAGTAGGGCAGTTCATAGAAACGGTGGTGGGCGGTCTCCCCTGTCTCCCTGTTCAGGGTCAGAAGGCGAGATGCGTCACGCCGGGTGAGGGGCGTCTGCGCAATCAGCTCCGGCGGTAAATCATAATAAAAATCCGATGTTTTAATAGAGATCCATCCTCTTGTAATAGAATAAAGCCTCTCCCGGCGGCCGGTACGTGCTAGAATTCGGTGTATAGTATGGGTTCGTACCAAGTACAAGTAACGGCCGCATTATGACAGGCAAAAGCTATTTCCCTAAAGAATATTTCTTATAAAAGGGCATCATGCGGAATTGACATTGAAAAATCTCTATGCTATCTTTATACTCAAGGTTTTGATATAGCATGAAATCATGCATTTCATTATAGTACAACTGGCCCTATCTTTTCAACTGCTGTTTTTCCAGGCAGTAGAATTTATGGGATATGGGCAGAAATAACCCGCAAGGAGGTCCTTTCGATGAAAAAATATGCTGTCGGTGTGGTTGGTGCTACCGGTATGGTTGGCCAGCGCTTTGTAACCTTGTTAGAAAAACATCCTTGGTTTCAGCTGACTACTGTTGCTGCCAGTGCGCGCTCCGCAGGTAAGACATATGAAGCGGCTGTCGGCCCCCGTTGGGCCATGAAGAGCCCACTGCCTGAGGAGGCTAAGAACCTGGTCGTCTTAGACGCCCAGGCGGACAAGGAAAAAATCGCTGCCTCTGTCGACTTTATCTTCTGTGCTGTTGATATGAAGAAGGAAGAGATCCGTGCTCTGGAAGAAGCCTATGCCAAGCTGGAGTGCCCTGTCGTCTCCAACAACAGTGCCCACCGCTGGACGGAAGACGTGCCTATGGTGATTCCCGAGGTGAATCCTGAGCACATCAAGGTCATCGATGCCCAGAGGAAGCGCCTGGGTACCCAGCGCGGATTTATCGCCGTGAAGTCAAACTGCTCCATCCAGTCCTATGCGCCTGCCCTTCATCCCCTGCGTCCTTTTGGCATTGAAAAAGTCCTGGTCTGTACCTATCAGGCCATCTCCGGTGCCGGTAAGACCTTTGAGACCTGGCCCGAAATGGTGGATAACCTGATCCCCTATATCGGCGGCGAGGAAGAGAAGTCCGAGAAGGAACCCCTGAAGGTCTGGGGCACCGTGGAAAACGGCAAGATCGTCTCTGCAGAGACCCCCTCCATCACAGCCCAGTGCCTGCGTGTGCCCGTCTCCGATGGTCACACTGCCGCTGTGTTCGTCTCCTTCCGGAATACGCCAACTGAGGACGAAATCAAAACTGCCTGGAAAGACTTCCAGGGCCGTGCACAGGAGCTGCAGCTCCCCAGTGCCCCCAAGCAGTTCCTCCAGTACTTTGAAGAGCCTGACCGTCCCCAGGCCAAGCTGGACCGCGACCTGGAGGGCGGCATGGCCGTCACCCTCGGACGTCTGCGTCCTGATATCCAGTATGATTACAAGTTCGTGGGTCTGTCCCACAATACCCTGCGTGGTGCTGCCGGCGGTGCTGTTCTTCTGGCAGAGCTTCTGTGTGCCGAAGAGTACATCCTCCCCCGCTGAGTTCCTGTAAATGACCCGGACCTGGATCGGTCTCTGTTTCGAAAGCACTTCGATTCAGAAGCCGATCCGGGTCTGGTTTTGTTTTCGGGAGATGATCCGCCAATAATCCCCTGTTTTGCAGTTGTGGTTTATAGCAACAGAAATCCAAGCCCTAAATAGATCAGTGCGCTAAGGACCACGGGAATCATCAACATGGGAATGGCCGTCTGGGCATACCGTACATTCTCAATCTCTGTAGCTGAACAGGTCAGCGTCGCTTCAGAGCCAAAAAAACAGAGGTGTGAGGCAGCTGCCGTGGCGGAGATAATTGCCCCAGCTACCAGTAGAACATTGCTGTCCAAGGCCTGTGCAATAGGGATAATGACTGGGAATGCAATGGCACAGATGCCCCAGAAATTCCCGGCCGCCACACCCAAAGCTGTGACGATAAGGAATGCCACCAAAGGGAGAAATTCGGGGGCCACAGCTGACTTGGCAGCACCTATGACATAGTCCGGCATCCCCAGCAAACTGTTTACGTCCCGCAGAATAAAGGCGCTGGTGATGATCATTAGGACTCCAATCATATCCTTGAAGCCAGACACAACAGAATCCAGAAATTTGTTGAGAGTCATGAGCCGCTGGGGCAGATACAGGACAGCACAGAACACCAAACAGAGAAGCGTACCGTAGAGAACTTCCCCAGTGATGATAGTGACGAAGGTAATGAGAAGAACAGGCAGCAGGAAATTCAGTGCATTTCCCTTTGATTCCCCATTCCCCTGTAAGGTGTCCTGAACAGACTCTCGGCCTTCTGCAAGTCGGTAGGCCTTCCTCATTGGCCCGACCTTTGGAAGGACACCCAGCGCAAACAATAGGCCGCAGAATAGGGCCGCCAGAGGATAAACAATCATGGGCAGGGTTTGAAGGAACGTCGCCATCCCGTTCTCTGCCGTACAGATTCCGGTGGAAACCATCTGGCTTGTCATGAAAACGCCCCAGGTAGAGATGGGAACGATAACACACACCGAGGATGCGGTGGCATTGCACAGGAAGGCCAGCATTTCCCGGGGGATTTGAAAGCGATCCGTGGCATGACGCATGGCGGCCCCTACGGATAGGATGGACAACCAGTCATCGATAAACACGATGACTCCGAGGATCCATGCACCCAACAGGGTCCGCCGTTGGTTTTTACATAGTTTTGCCGCAATTCTTGTAAAACCGAAGATTCCACCGGAGGCCTCAAACAAAGCAACTAGACTTCCAAAGAATCCACAGACCAGTACCAACCAGATCCAAAGTTCACTGCCCATCACACCATAGGTAATTTCTATGAACTTTTTGGGGAAATCCACCCCAAAGAGCATGATGGCACCCAGTAAAGCACCTGCAAGCAGGGATGCGGCAGTGCGCCGAGTGATAAAAACCAGTACGATAACGACCGCAACCGGCAACAAGGATCCTATTCCAAATGTGTGCATTCTCTCCACCTCTCCCGAGCCGCCACATATAGAGGAGGTCTTTCGATACAGTATGCAATCATGATAAATGAACGGGGCATATTTTGCAAGCATAGCACAGGAAATTTCCTTGACATTTCCACTAACTCTGCTATGATATTTACTTGTGCGCGGCACAGCCCGTGTATGAAAGGAACTCGGTGGCAGGTATGCTTACAAAGATATTTTATCCCCTAAAAAAGGAACCTGTTCTGGTGATTGCTGCGCTGGCTGCGCTTCTTTCGATGATTGCCGTTCCACCCAGCGCAAACTATATCACCTATTTGGATATTCGAGTCCTTTGCCTTCTGTTCTGTCTAATGGCAGTTGTGGCCGGGCTTCAGTCCTGCCACCTCTTTGATGTCCTGGCCCAGAAGCTTTTGACCAGCAGTCACCATTTACGGGCCGTGGTCATTGTTCTGGTCCTTCTCCCCTTTTTCACCTCTATGGTGGTGACCAACGATGTTGCTCTCATCACCTTTGTTCCATTCTCAATCCTGGTTTTGCAGGCCATTGGAAGGACCGACTTTATGATCAAGGTCATTGTTCTTCAGACCATAGCCGCCAATTTGGGCAGCATGGATACACCGGTAGGAAATCCCCAGAACCTATTTCTCTATGCCCACTATAATCTCACAGCTTGGAACTTCTTTCAGGTCATGCTTCCTCTCTCCATCCTGAGTTTATTAGCCTTGTTGATGACCTCTCTTTCCGTCCCCAAGGACCCAATCGTCGTTGCCTTTGATGATACGCCTGTTATCCCAAACCGTCGCAAGCTGCTGCTCTATCTTGGGCTATTTTTGCTGTGTCTGCTGTCGGTGTTCCGAGTCATTTCCTACGGACTTCTTACGATAATCGTTGTGATGGCTTTCCTGCTGGTAGACAGGTCTATGCTGGGCAAAGTAAATTACAGCCTTTTACTGACCTTTGTCTTCTTCTTTATCTTTGCCGGCAACATCGGCGCCATCGCAGAGGTCCGTGAGGTCCTCACCGCATTGCTGGCACGCAGTTCCTTTCTCTCCTCCCTGCTGGCCAGTCAGGTGATCAGCAATGTTCCTGCATCTGTACTTTTGGCAGACTTTACCCAGGACTGGCGTGGAATGCTGGCCGGGAGCAATATCGGAGGACTGGGTACACTCATTGCATCTCTGGCAAGTTTGATTTCATTTCAGTACTACACGGCACTCCCAGATGCAAAACCTCTGCGCTATCTTCTTGCCTTTACTGCGGCCAATGTTCTGGGCCTTTTGATCTTAGTCCCCATAGCCTCGTTCCTATGATTATAAGATTGTCACCTGTTTTTGTTGGATTCATTTCTCTCTCTTTGTGCTTGGGACCTGTGGCGCTTCCTGTTTTCTCAATAATTTCAAAAAATATCTCTATTTTCTAAAAAATAGATTTTTTTTCGATTTGTTTTATGCTATACTAAACTCAATCAATGCATAAAATTTCAGGAGGTCTCTGCTCTATGAAATGCCCGTTTTGTGCGACGCTTGACAGCAAAGTTGTCGACTCCCGCCCTGCTAACGACGGCACCAGTATCCGCCGCCGCCGTGAGTGTCTCAAATGCCACAACCGCTTTACCACCTATGAGACTGTGGAGATTCTCCCCATGATTGTAATCAAAAAGAACGGTATTCGCCAGGCATTTGACCGCAATAAGCTGATGAACAGTATTCTGAAATCCTGCGAAAAGCGTTCGATTTCTCTCTCGCTGGTTGAAAAAGCAGTGGACGAAATCGAGAAGGAACTCCAGAACGAGCTGGGCGGAGAAGTGACCAGCACGCAAATCGGAGAACTGGTAATGGAAAAGCTGAAAGACCTCGATGAAGTTGCCTATGTTCGTTTTGCCTCTGTCTACCGTCAATTTAAAGATATCAACACCTTTATGGATGAGTTGAACAAACTTCTGGACAACAAGAAATAATGTTACGAAAAGCAAACGCTCTTGCAGCGTTTGCTTTTTTTAGAACAGGTACCCTGTTCTTTGCGCCATATTTCCCGAATTTTTTCAGGACTATTCCCCTAATATTTTTTGAAAGAGAATGGATTTTAGCTTGCAATTTTTATCCCCATGCAGTAGAATTTATCATCATGAGATAATACAAAGAGAGGGTGCTTGTATGCAGCATGAACTCGTCCTTGTGCTGGACTTTGGCGGCCAGTACAATCAACTGATTGCCCGCAGAGTGCGTGAATGCGGCGTGTACTGTGAAGTAAAACCCTACACCACGCCTCTGTCCGAATTGGAAGCTATGAATCCCATCGGCATTATCTTCACCGGTGGCCCCAATAGCGTCTATCTGGATACTTCTCCACAGGTCGACCCTGAAATTTTCACCTGGGGTGTTCCCATTCTGGGAATCTGCTACGGTTGTCAGCTTATGGCCCACAATTTGGGGGGGCTGGTAACCCCGGCGCAAGAGGACACCGCCCGGGAATACGGTAAAACTACCACCTACTATGACACCTCCTGTAAGCTCTTCTCTGGTTTATCGTCAGAGGGTATCTCCTGGATGAGTCATGGTGACTACATGGCAAAGGTTCCCGTCGGGTTCGCCTTAGTGGGTCACACCGAAATGTGCCCCAATGCGGCCATCGCCGATGAATCCCGTGGATTCTATGGCGTGCAGTACCACCCTGAAGTTAACCACACAGAAAACGGCGTGTCCATGATTCGCAATTTCCTCTATGAAGTCTGCCATGCAAAGGGAGACTGGACAATGGGCGACTACTGCAAGTCTGCCATTTCTGCCATCCGGGAAAAGGTTGGTGACGGCAAGATTCTTTTAGCCCTGTCCGGTGGTGTGGACTCCTCCGTAGCCGCAGCACTGCTGGCAGAAGCTGTTGGAAAGCAGCTCACCTGCGTCTTTGTAGACCACGGCCTCATGCGCTTGAACGAGGGCAACGAGGTTGAGTCTGCTTTCTCAAAGTGGGATATCAATTTCATTCGAGTGAACGCTGAGGCACGATTCCTGCAGAAACTGGCCGGTGAGTCTGATCCTGAGACCAAGCGCAAGACAATCGGTGAAGAGTTTATCCGTGTCTTTGAAGAAGAATCCAAGAAGATTGGAACTGTGGATTTCCTGGCACAAGGCACTATTTACCCTGACGTAATCGAGTCTGGGGCCGGTGATGCTGCTACCATCAAGAGCCACCACAATGTGGGTGGACTTCCTGACTTTGTAGACTTCAAAGAAATCATCGAGCCTCTTCGTATGCTGTTCAAAGATGAAGTGCGTCAACTGGGGCGTGAACTGGGTCTGCCCGAATATCTGGTTTCCCGCCAGCCCTTCCCTGGCCCTGGCCTTGCCATTCGTATCATTGGCGACATCACCAAGGAGAAGGCAGACACCCTGCGCCTGGCTGACTTTATCTTCCGAGATGAAATCGCCAAGGCGGGTGAGGATAAAAACCTGAATCAGTACTTTGCTGTCCTCACCAACACCCGCTCCGTGGGTGTCATGGGCGACGGACGTACCTACGACTACACGCTGGCCCTTCGTGCTGTCACCACAGCAGACTTTATGACCGCTGACTGGGCCCGTATCCCCTATGATGTTCTGGACAAGATTAGTGTTCGTATTGTCAACGAGGTTCCCGGTATTAATCGTATCGTGTACGATATCACCAGTAAGCCCCCATCCACTATCGAGTGGGAATAATTTGCAGAATCCCGGAAAGCCTTGTAGCACAAGGGATTCTGAGATTTGAAACCGACTTTTGATAACAATTTGATAACAGCGGCCAAGCAGGCCATTATTCTATGTCCCAACCGGTTTCGGGGTAAATGAATAATCTGTTCTGTGTCGCAATGGATCCATATTATAACAAATCCCTTGCTGAGAGAAATCTCGGCAAGGGATTTTTTGTCTATAAGGCTTCATCCTTTCTCACGATGAGGTGGTTTTGGGAGGCCTTTCATTGTAGAAGGCCTCCCAATTTCTTTTATTTTTTTACATCCTTTGCTGCAGGGAATCCGTAGCCACCTTCTGCACTGCTAACTGCGCGATAGATGGCCTCCTGCATGACTTCAGCGGCCAAAGTCCCGACCAGGTCTTCATCTGCCGGAACATCTCCCGTCGACATAGCGTAGATTGTATCTCCATCTGCGGATGTGTACACCGGGGAGATGGATCTTGCGTAACCGCAATGTGCCATCGAAGCGATCTTACCCATCCGATACTTATTAAACTTCGCATTGGTCAGGATTACGCCGATTGTTGTATTCCCGGTAAATTTATTCTCCGAAATCTGGCTGTACACCGAGACCATGAGTTCCCTGACTGACTGAAACCCGCTTCCATCCTCGCAGCGCATGCCGGCGATGCAGGTTCCCTCTCGGTCATAGACATTCCCCAAGGCATTCAGACAGACGATTGCACCGATTTGGATGTCCCC
>JABUSR010000142.1 GCA_021442645.1 Ruminiclostridium sp. | reverse complement strand
CCCCAGGAAGTCGAGGTGCACATATGGAACTGAAAGAAGAAATGGTCTCTCAGCAGACCGTGTATGAAGGTGTCATCGTCAATGTGCGGCGGGACAAAGCCAGGCTGGTGGACGGCCGCATCACCAACCGTGAGGTGGTAGAGCACCCCGGCGGCGTAGCGATCTTTGCCATTGACGAAGAGGACAAGGTCATTATGGTCCGCCAGTTCCGCTACCCTGTGGGAGAAGTGGTGCTGGAGCTGCCGGCAGGCAAGCTGGAGCCCGGCGAGGATCCCCGGGACAGCGGTCTGCGGGAACTGGCCGAGGAGACCGGCCTGGAGCCCCGGGTCTTTGAATCCATGGGCGTGAGTTACTCCTCCCCCGGCATCTTTGCGGAGAAGATCTACCTCTATTTTGCCAACGACCTGGTCCCCGGCCCCGTCCACCCCGATGACGGGGAATTCCTGGAAGTGGTCCGGATTCCCTACAGGGAGCTGCTGGACATGGCAGCCCGGGGAGAAATCAAGGACGGTAAGACCCTGGCCGGGATTCTGAAGGCGTCCCTGCTCCTGAAGGAGAACCGGGGCTGAGAGAAAGGAAGAGGCGCAATGGAGAGAAAAAAGGTTCTGATTGTGGAGGACGAGAAAAACATCGTAGACATCCTCCGCTTCAACCTGCAGAAGGAAGGCTACGACACTCTGGAGGCCTTTGACGGCGTGACCGGCCTGCAGCTGGCCCTGGAGGAAAACCCGGATCTCATCCTGCTGGACCTGATGCTGCCCGCCATGAACGGATTTGAGGTCTGCAAGACCATCCGGGACAAGGGGCAGAACACCCCGGTCCTCATCATCACCGCCCGAGAGGCCGAGAAGGACAAGATCCTGGGCCTGGACCTGGGCGCCGATGACTACATCACCAAGCCCTTCTCCATCCGGGAGCTGATGGCACGGGTGAAGGCCAACATCCGCCGGGTGGATATGCTCCAGCCGACAGAAACGCCCCCGGAGGCCCGCCTGGACCTGGGCCGGCTGGTCATCGACAAAGGGGCCGGGTTCGTCACCAAGGATGGGGAAACCCTGGAACTGACCCAGCGGGAGCTGGAACTGCTGACTTACCTGGCCTCCAACGCAGGGAAGGTCTTCTCCCGGCAGGAGCTGATGGAGCGGGTCTGGAACTACGAGGGCTATGTGGGCGACGTCCGCGGTGTTGATGTGGCCGTCCGCCGTCTGCGTGAAAAGCTGGAGGACAACCCCGCCCAGCCGGTATTTATCCTGACCCGCCGTGGCGCGGGCTACTATTTCCAGAAAGATTAAGGGAGCGTGATTGGCGTGCTGCGAAGCCTGCACATGAAGCTGGTGCTGATCATGGTGCTGCTGGTGGTCAGTCTGATGACCATCATCGGCGCCTTCCTGACCAATTCAGTCAACCGCTTCTACCTGAACGACTTTTACTCCCAGATGACCGACGTATTCCGGGATGATACCGCCCTGGCCAGGGACCTGATTACCTCCAAAGAGGGGGAGACAGACCCGGTCCAGGCCCTGGACGATGTCCTCAAGACCTACATGTGGCAGCTGGGCGTGGACGGGAGCAGCCGGAACTATTATATCCTCAACGGTGCCGACTGCGCCTATCTGGCCGGCTCCCGGGAGGTCGAAGGCCAGTCCCCGGAAATCACCCCCAACCTCTACACCGCCATGAACGAGGGGGTCGTGGGCAGTAAGAGTGACCTCACCGCCAGCTACATGGACCTGGCCATTCCCGTCGATCGAGGCGGCCAGTCCTTCATCATCTACATTCTCGATGATCGCGGCACCGTCCAGGACCTGAACAGCCAGATTGTCCGCCTCATCTTAGAGGCGCTGGTCTTCGGCCTGGTGATTTCGGTTCTGCTTTCCTTCCTGCTGTCCCGGGCCATGGTCACGCCCATACAGGCCCTGACCCGAGGGGCCCAGCGAATGGCCGAGGGTGACTTCGACAACGGCATCCAGGTGGCCTCTCACGATGAGATCGGCATCCTGACGGGCACCTTCAATAACATGGCTGACCAGCTGCAGACCACCATCCGTGAGGTGGAAAAGGAGCGGACCAAGCTCAGCACCCTCTTCCTCCACATGACGGACGGCGTGGTGGCCTTCGACCAGGGGGGAGAGGTCATCCACTCCAACCCGGCCGCGGAGGAGATGCTGAACATGGCCATCCCCGTGGGCGGCGGCGTCCGCTACGAGAACCTCTTCGGGGAGATTGCCCCCCTGGACACCGTCCTTACCCTGGACAGCGACTGCCTGGAGAGCGAGACCGTCCTGGGTGACCGAATCCTCCTCCTGCTCATGGCACCCTTCGACCGGGAGAAGCAGGCCGGCGTCCTGGTGGTGGTCCACGATGTCACCCAGCAGGTGAAGAACGAGACCATGCGCCGTGAGTTCGTGGCCAACGTGTCCCACGAGCTGCGCACCCCCCTCACCAACATCCGCAGCTATGCGGAGACCCTGACAGAGAACCCCGACCTGCCGCCCGAGATGATGACCAATTTCCTGGGGGTCATCCTCAACGAGAGCGACCGTATGACCCATATCGTCCAGGACCTGCTGACCCTGTCCCGGTTCGACTCCGGCCACAGCCAGATGAGCCTGACCAGTTTCCCCTTCGGCGATGTCCTGCGGGACAGCTACCAGGCTGTCCTGCTGGAGGCCCAGCGCCACGGCCACGAGCTGAAGCTCATGGGGGACGAGGACCTGCCCGTAATCCGGGCCGACCGGGAGCGGGTCCTCCAGGTCATCATGAACATCCTCTCCAACGCCATCAAGTACACCCCCGACAACGGCCGCATCGTCATGCGGGCCGGTCAGACCCGGGACCGGGTATGGCTGGAGGTGGAAGACAACGGCATCGGCATCCCCGAAGGCGACCGAGACCGGATTTTCGAGCGGTTCTACCGTGTGGACAAGGCCCGGTCCCGGGAGTCCGGCGGCACGGGCCTGGGTCTGTCCATCGCCCAGGAGATTATCCAGCGGCATGAGGGCAGCCTGTCCCTGGTGGACCGGGAGGGCCCCGGCACCACCGTCCGCATGGAGTTGAAGGTGGGAGGTCCTCAGGTATGATGCAGAAGCTCAGCCCGCAGAGACTCGACCGCATCGAAAATATCGTCATCGCCGTCCTCGTCTGCACGGCCCTCCTCCTGGTGGGAAAGGCAGGCATGTTCCAGGCCATCACAAGCCTGGGCGGCTCTACCGACAGCGCCGTCTCCGGCTCCCAGGGCATGGAGATCTCCTGCGAGACCCCCGTGGGCCTCATGAGCCGGACGGACCAGGGCCGTTGCGGCGTCCAGTACGCCCAGGCCACCGTTGATGACCTGTACAGCAGAGGACTGGGAGACTTCCTCACCCAGTCCCTGGAGGCCATGGGCGACCCCAAGACCGTCACCCCGGAGGACTGGCAGGCGGCAGTCAGCGAAGAGGGCACCTGGGTCTGCTACGACTTCCTCTACAATGTCTCCTTCGGCAACCAGGAGGACCGGGAGGGCCGCCTCTTCATGGTCCGGACAGAAGACGACCGGGCCAGCGAGGTCTTCTACTACAACCAGGACACCGGGGAATACTACACCGCCCGCGTCAAGGGGGAGGAGATTGTCCCCCCGGCGGTGCTGGACCAGATGGTCCCCAACGGCGCCAAGTTCGCCTTTGAGGTGGCCGACCTCACGGAACTGCTCCCCGGCTACATGATGATCCTGCCCAGCCCGCCCACCTGCCGGGTGTATCAGGCGTGGAACCCCCTGGAACTGCAGGACGCCCTCCTGATGGAGGACCTGCTGGTCAAGCTGAACTTCAACACCCGGGCGGCCTCCGTCTATGAGTCGGCCGACGGCACTGTAATCCGGGAGGGCGCAGACTCCCTCCGCATTCAGAAGGACGGCACCGTGAGCTTCCACGGCTCCGGCAGCGGCACGGCCCGCTACCAGGCCCAGTCCCAGAAGCAGGCCGACCTGCACATCAAAGCCCAGGAGATTCTGGGCCAGATCCTCTCCTGCGCGCCCACCCAGGGCCGGATGCGCTGCCAGAGCGTCGAGGCTCTCTCCGACGGAAGCGTGCAGATGACCTTCTGCTATATGCTGGGCGGGGCCCAGGTGGATCTGTGGCAGGCCGGCCCCTCCGCCCGCTTCGTGTTCCGCGGGGCAGACCTGACATCCTTCTCCGTCCGCCTCCGCCAGTACCAGGAGACTGAGACAGCCTGCGCCATCTTACCCGAACTCCAGGCCGCCGCCGCAGCGGCCACCATGGGGCAGGCGGGGAAGGAACTTCAACTGTGCTACCGTGACGACGGCAGCAGCGGCCTGATTACTGCCGGCTGGACCGTCCGGGAACAAGAGTAAGGGGGGAGCAGCATGGAACGCCCCAAACTGAAACTGACCGTCATCATCCTGCTCGCCCTGCTGAATATCTTCCTGCTGGGCCTTGTGGTGATGCAAAATGCAGAAGCCAAGGCCTATAAAGAGGAAAACCGCACCCAGGCAATTTCCTATCTGGAGAGCCACGGCATCCGAGCGGAGGAGGGCATCATCCCCTGGAAGAGCGTCCTCCTGGACCCGCCGGACGACCCCGCCCGCCTGCTGCTGGAGAAGGTCCCGGCAAAGGGCAGTACCGTCACCTGGGAGATTCTGCCCATGCGTCAGCCTGAGACCCTGGTGGTGGACTTCGTCCGCGGCCTCACGGCCCGGATGGAGACCTGCACGCAGATTGAGTCCATTGAAGAGGGCTACCGGAGCATGGAAATTGGCAGCCGTGCCATCCTGACCCCCGTGTGGGTCATCACCACCGACGGCGGCGTGTACCGGATGAACTGCGCCACCGGCGACCTGACAAAAGAAGAGTAACCCCGCCCGATAGGAAAAACAGTCGGTACTACCTAACGTACCGGCTCGACTTCCGACCTTCACCGGGCCTCCTTCTACCCTGACGGCGCCCCCACCCGATAGGGCAAAATAGGCGGCTTCACCTAACGATCCGGCCCGACTTCCGACCTTTACCGAGCGTTATTCTACACTGCCTCCCCCTGACGAGGGAACTGTCAAAAATTCCCAATTTTTGACTGAGGGAGAGATACTCTCACCTGCGATAAACCCATTACATCCTTAGCGTTCACCCTCAAAAAAGCCCTGCAGGTGTGAAAGTCTAAACGAAAAAACGTGCGTACCGAAACCGGTACGCACGTTTTGTATTGTTCGGATGTATTCGCCCAAAAGCCTTACAGGCAGGTGCTGTAATCAGCCCTCTTCCTGAATGGCCTTTGCGTCCTCGATAGCCTTGTCGCGGGCTGCGGGAGGAGCTTCCTCGTAGCGGACGAACTGGAAGGTGAAGGAGCCGCGGCTCTGGGTGATGGAGCGCAGGTCGATGGCGTAAGAGGTCATCTCAGCCATGGGCACTTCTGCTTCCAGGATCTGCTCGCCGTCGCCGGTGGGGTTCATGCCCATCACGCGGCCGCGGCGCTTATTCAGGTCGCCCATAACGTCGCCCAGGTAGCTGTCGGGGATGGTGACCTTCAGGGAGCCGATGGGCTCCAGAATGGTGGGGTTAGCGTTAGCGATGCCTTCCTTATAGGCCAGCTGAGCAGCGGTCTTGAAGGCCATTTCGTTGGAGTCAACGGGGTGATAGGAGCCATCATACAGGGTAGCCTTCAGGCCCACCAGGGGATAGCCGGCCAGCACGCCGCGGTTGGCGGCCTCACGCAGGCCCTTTTCAACGGCGGGGAAGAAGTTCTTGGGCACGGAGCCGCCGAAGACCTCTTCTGCGAAGATCATATCGTCGCTCTCGTACTGGGGCTCGAAGCGGACCCACACGTCACCGAACTGGCCGGAACCACCGGTCTGCTTCTTGTGGCGGCCATGGGCTTCGACCTTCTTCTTGATGGTCTCACGGTAGGGCACACGGGCGGGGCTCAGCTCGGCATCCACGCCGAAGCGGCTCTTCAGTCGGGAGACCAGCACGTCCAGCTGCATATCGCCGGAGCCGGACAGAACCACCTGACGGGTCTCAGCGTTGTTGACCACGGTGAAGGAGGGATCTTCCTCGTTCATGCGGGCCAGACCGGCAGCGACCTTATCGTCCTGACCGCGGGTCTTAGGAGCAATTGCCTTGGAGTAGCAGGGCTCTGCAAAGGGGATGCCCTTCAGGGAGACGACCTTACGGGCGTCGCACAGGGTGTCGCCGGTCTTCAGCTTATCCATCTTGCCGATGGCGCCGATATCGCCGCAGGTCAGTTCCTTGATTTCCTCGGTCTTCTTACCGGTAATCTTGTACAGGCGGCCCAGCTTTTCGGTGTCGCCGGTACGGGAGTTGACCAGAGCCAGGTCGGAGGTGATGTCGCCGGACAGGACCTTGATCAGGGAGTACTTGCCGTACTGGTCAGACATGGTCTTGAAGACGAAAGCAGTGGGCACGCCGCCGGGGGAGACCACGAACTCCTCGGTGGTCTCGCCGTCCTGCAGGGTAGCCTTGTGGAAGTTGCCCTCTGCGGGGTTGGGCAGCAGCTCAACGATGTAGTCCATCAGCATCAGGGAGCCGATGCAGTTGACAGCGGAGCCGAACAGAACGGGGAACATGGACAGATCGCGCACGCCCTGACGCAGGCCGTTGATCATCTCGGGGTAGGTGAAGTCCTCACCGCCGAAGTACTTGTCCATCATCTCGTCGGAGGTCTCAGCCACGGATTCCTTCAGGGCGTCGTTGTACTCGGCGACCACGTCGACCTTGCCGGCGGGGATTTCGACCTCAACGCGCTTGTAGTCCTTCAGCTCATAGGCGCGCTTGTTCAGGGTGTCGATCAGGCCGGTGGTGACCTTACCGGCATCCCACATGGGGACGACCAGGGGAGCGATCTTGTTGCCATAGTGCTCGCGCAGCTGCTCGAAGGTGGCGTTGTAGTCGCTGTTTTCCTCGTCGGTCTTGGAGATATAGATAAAGCGGGGCATGTTGCGCTCTTCGCAGTACTTCCAGACCTTTTCGAAGCCGACGGAAATACCGTCCTTAGCGGAGCAGACGATGATAGCAGCATCGGCAGCGCGCAGAGCTTCCATCACTTCACCGGCGAAGTCGAAGGCGCCGGGGGTGTCAAGCAGGTTAATCTTGCAGCCCTTATACTCAATGGGAGCCAGAGCGGTGGAGATAGAAATCTGGCGGCGGATCTCTTCGGCGTCGAAGTCGCAGACCGTGTTGCCATCTGCGCTCTTACCCATGCGGTTGATGGCGTTGGTCATGAACAGCAGGCTCTCAGCCAGAGCGGTCTTGCCGCTGCCGCTGTGCCCCAGGAGGCAGACGTTACGGATGTTCTGAACAGAATAACTCATATTGATGTTCTCTCCTTATGTACGAATAGGGGAGAATGAATTCTCCCGTACCAAAAAAACGGGGAAATTATCTCCATAAAGTAAAGTATACAACAAGCCGGGCGGCCTGACAACATAAAAATAGAAAATTTGTGAAGGAAACCGCGAAAATTCTGTGAAATTTTTTCAACCCGCGGTCGCCCATAGGGCCGGAGCCCTCCGGGCTTGATCCGCAGCCCGCCCTCCGGGCCCTGTCGGCCTTATGCCTCCCGGTCGTCGTCCCGCAGCTCCCGCTTAATCCCGGCGGTGACCCGGTACACGTCCTCCAGGGTGGTGATCTTGCTGATCTCCCCCTTCCAGTACCCGGCGTGGGGGATTCCCTTCAGGTACCAGGCGTAGTGCTTCCGGGCCTCCAGGCAGGCGATGCGCTCGCTCTTGTACTGGGCGGCCATCTCGAACTGCCGCACGGCCACATCGCAACGCTCCGCCAGGGGCGGCAGGGGAGGGATAGGCTCCCCGGCGATGGCGGCCTTTGCCTGCTGAAAGATCCACGGGTTCCCGAACACCCCCCGGGCGATCATCACGCCGTCGGCCCCGGTGTACCGCAGGATATGGGCGGCGTCCTTGCCGGAGAACACATCCCCGTTGGCGATCACGGGGATGGAAAGCGCCTGCTTCATCTCCCGGATATAGTCCCAGTTGGCGGTGCCGGAGTACATCTGCACCTTGGTGCGGCCGTGCAGGGTGATAGCGGCCACCCCCAAAGACTCCAGCATTTTGGCCAGCTCCAGGCAGACGATATTGCCCTTATCCCAGCCCAGGCGCATCTTCACGGTGACGGGCGTCCCCCGGGCCCCCTTGATGGTGGCCTCGGCCACCCGGCAGGCCTTGTCCAGGTCCCGCAGCAGGCCGGAGCCGTCCCCGTTGTTTGCCACCTTGGGCACCGGGCAGCCCATGTTGATGTCCAGGATATCCGCGCCGGAGGCCTCCAGAGCGATGGCGGCGGCCTCCTCCATGCAGGCGGGGTCGCTGCCGAAGAGCTGGATTCCGGCGGGGTGCTCTCCCTCCTCCAGCCGCAGGAGGGGCAGGCTCTTTTTATCCTGGTAGCACAGGGCCTTGGCGCTGACCATCTCCGTGATGGTATAGCCTGCGCCCAGCTCCCGGCAGATGGAGCGGAAGGCGATGTCCGTCACCCCGGCCATGGGGGCCAGGACCAGGGGGGAGTCGATAGGTACAGAGCCGATCTGCACAGGGCGTCACCTCATTTTTCTCAGATAGCATACACTGTATCATAGCACACACCCCGTCCCCCTGACAAGTGCCGGGGGATTATCCGTTGCAAACCCCGGGAAATATGGTATGATAGACGGAGCGAATCAAAAAAGCCCACGCGGCGCAGGGAAGGGAGGGAAGTCCGATGGCACGCAGCGGCAAACAGTGGCCGGGTCTGCGGCAGCTCCGCACGGAGGTGTTCTTCAGTGGGGAGAGCCTCCGCATCAATGCCCGGGCTCTCTTCTTCGGCCTGGTGGTGGGCCTGCTGGTGGGGGTCATCGGCGGGGCCTTTGCCCGCCTGCTGGATATGGCCACCCTGGTGCGGGAGGGCACCCCCTGGGCCATCTGGCTCATGCCGCTGGCCGGGCTCCCGGTGGTGTGGATGTACACCAAGGGAGGCATCCGCACGGCCGGGGGCACCGATGTGATTATCCAGGCCGCCCGTGGGGAGCAGCCCGTCTCCCGGGTGCTGGCCCCGGTGATTTTTGCCTCCACCCTCCTTACCCACTTCTTCGGCGGTTCCGCCGGGCGGGAGGGCGCAGCCCTCCAGCTGGGCGGCTCCCTGGCGGAGCTGGTGCGCAAGCGTCTCCGCATCGGCGATGAGTTCGAGGACCTGGCCATCATGTGCGGCATGAGTGCAGGCTTCTCCGCCGTCTTCGGCAACCAGATTTCCGCCGTCATCTTCGCCCTGGAGATTTCCTGCGTGGGCATGCTGCCCATGGGGGCTCTCTTCCCCTGCGTGGTGGCCTCCATCACCGCCGGCCATGTGGCCAGGGCCATGGGCGTGCGGGCGGTGACCTTCATCATC
>JABUSR010000194.1 GCA_021442645.1 Ruminiclostridium sp. | reverse complement strand
CAGAGGTTTTGCCCTCAGAGGTTTTGCCCTCAGAGGTTTTGCCCTCAGAGGTTGATAGATATATTCTTATAGACAGTACCACACTGCTGTGTTACTTGGCAAGTATTTCCGCTTATTTTTTCTATCTTATTCCTATATTTTTCCATATGAACAAAGACACCGGGCCGACGGAGCGGCCCGGTGCTGACGGGTAGGTTTATATTCCCTCAGAACAGGGCGGCCACGGCACAAAAGGCAATGGGCACCACCAGGGAGGGCAGCATATTCATAGTCTTGCAGTCCTTGATGTTCAGGATGGACAGGCCAGAGCAGGCGATGAGGAAGCCGCCCACGATGGAGAGCTCCGTCATCATGTCGGGGGTCATGAAGGGCCCCAGCAGGGTGGCCAGCAGGTAGATGCCCCCCTGCCAGCAGAAGAGGACCCCGGCCGTGAGGGCGATGCCGATGCCGTAGGTGGAGGCCAGCACCATGGAGGTAACGAAGTCCAGGGTTGCGTTGGTGTATAGATATGTATTGTCCCCGTAGAGGGCGCTCTGGATGGGCCCCAGGATAGACAGGGTGCCGATACAGAAGAGCAGGATGCCCGTGGAAAGGCCCTTGCTCAGTTCCCCCTTGGAGAAGCGGTCGGCCAGGCGGTTGAAGCGGTTCTCCAGGTCCCAGGTGGTGCCCAGCAGGCCGCCCAGGGCCAGGCTCACGATGAAAAGTACCGGAAAGTTGCTCTTGGGCATATTCTGCACCACGGCGTTGATGCCCAGGCCGGCGGCGGCCAGGCCCATGGCGGTGAACAGGGCGGTCTGGTGCTTCTCCTTTAATCCCTTTTTGAAAACGCTGCCGATGACACTGCCGGTCAGGATGGTAGCGGTGTTGATGATGGTTCCCAGCATGGTGTTTGGTCACACCTCTCTTTTGGTTTCATTCGGTCTGTATTATACCAACGGTGCCCGCCCTTTGGCAAGCACAAAATGCAGCAAAGGGACCGGAGAATTTCAGAAAAGGCCGTAAAAACCCTTGACAAAGCGGGGATTTCCGATATAATAATAAGGCTTGTTTCTATGAACAGGCATATCCTTTCCGGCGGCTGAGACCGCCGGGCAAATGTCCATAAGGAGGTGCAACGAACCATGGCAAAGGTAAACGCAAACTACGAAGTGGTCTATATCCTGGATCCCGCACTGGGTGAAGAGGGTATCGCCGCAATGATCGAGAAGTTCAAGGCTCTGGTGGAAACTCAGGGTACCGTGAGCGAGGTCGACGAGTGGGGCAAGCGTCGTCTGGCATACCCCATCAATGACCTGACCGAGGGTTATTACGTCCTCATGACCTTCACTGCAGAGCCCTCTCTGCCCGCAGAGATCGACCGTGTGATGAAGATCACCGAAGGCGTCATGCGGTCCATGATCATCTGCAAGGACGAGTAAGGAGGTTTCTTGCTCTATGCTGAACAAGATCTTCCTCCAGGGCCGCCTGGTGGCTGACCCTGAACTGCGCCACACCCAGAACGGCGTGGCCGTGGCTTCCTTCCGCCTGGCTGTCGACCGGGACTTCAAAGACCGGGAGACCGGCGAACGGAAAGCCGATTTTATCAACGTGGTAGCCTGGCGTCAGACCGGCGAGTTCGTCTCCCGGTTCCTCTCCAAGGGCCGTATGGCCATCGTGGAGGGCAAGCTCCAGACCCGCGACTACACCGACCGGGACGGCAACAAGCGCTATGCGACCGAGGTCGTGGCCGACAACGTCTACTTCGGGGACTCCCGCAGAGACGGCGAAGGCGGCTACACGCCCGCTCCCACCGGCGGCAGAGGCTTCGGCAGCCCTTCCGCAGGTGACTTTGGTGCACCCGTCGGGAACTACCCCTCGTCCGGCGGCGGTTACTCCGCTGCTCCGGCTGTCGATCAGTTCGCCGACCTGACGGACGACGACGGCGAGCTGCCCTTCTGAGGCAGTGACCACTAATTTTTAAGGAGGTTTGCTATTATGGCTATGGATAGAGAACGGCCCCGCGGCAACCGTAAGCGCCGTAAGGTCTGTACTTTCTGTGTCGATAAGGTCGAGCACATTGATTACAAGGATTCCGCTAAGCTGAAGCGCTTCACTTCTGAGCGCTCCAAGATTCTGCCCCGCCGTACCACCGGCACCTGTGCTATGCATCAGCGTCAGCTGACCGAGGCCATCAAGCGCGCTCGTCAGATTGCTCTGCTGCCCTACGTCACCGACTAAGTACCTGTTTTCGGTTCACAAACCCAAAACGCGCTGCAAACCCCGGTTTGCAGCGCGTTTTTCTACCCGAATTGGAAAGGAGCCCCGCCTATGCCCCCTTTTACCGCCTGTATCGTGCAGACTGTCTCTCACCCCTACGACAAGGAGGGTAACCTCCGCCGGGCCCTCCTGGCTATGGAGGACGCCCGGGCAAAGGGCGCATCCCTCATTCTCTTCCCGGAGATGTACCTCACCGGCTACCTCATTCGGGACCGGCTGGCCGAGCTGGCCGAGCCCCTGGAGGGGCCCTCTGTGGCTGCCCTGCGGGCCAGGGCAACGGAACTGGGCCTGGCCGTGGTCCTGGGTCTTCCCCTGGCCGATCCTGAGGGCGGCAAGCCTGCCAACGCCCTGCTCTTCATCGACCGGGACGGTTCCGTCCCCGGTGTGGCTCGGAAGACCCATATGTTCGGCGGGGAGGAGAAGATGTTCGCCCCCGGCGGGGAACTCCGGGCTTTTGATACTTCCCTGGGCCGGGTGGGCCTGATGGTCTGCTACGACGGGGAGTTCCCCGAGACCGCCCGGACCCTGGCCCTGGACGGGGCGGAGCTCCTCTGTATGTGCGCCGCCAATATGACCCCCTATGAGGACTATCACCCCGTATACATGCGGGCCCGGGCCATGGAGAACACAGTCCATACCCTCTACTGCAACTATGTAGGGGATGAACGACGGTTCCACTACTGCGGCCAGAGCTGTGCCTACGACCCCGCCGGGCGGATTCTGGCCGAGTCCGGGACCGACGAAGAGACCGTCCTCACGGTGACCGTGGACCCCGCCCGCAGAGAGGCTGTACTCCGGGACCTGAACTATCTGGCCTGCCGGAGACCGGAGCTGTACCACAAGGACTGAGCCGATAGGAATATATCTGCTCGGCTTTGCCGCCGTACCATGCCTCTCCGGAAGCAAAAAAGGCAGGGACCCTCGCGCAGGGTTCCCTGTCTTTTGTTCTGTTCTTTATTGTCCGGCCAGGCCGCCCCGGGACACGGGAACGAACCGCCGCAGGTAGCCCACCCTGGGTACTGCCTTCAGGAGCATCCCACCCAGCAGGTAACAGACAACGGCCTCGCCGATGCCCACCCAAAGGGCATTGACCGCAAACAGAGGCAGGAACCTGGCTGTGAATCCCACCTCATACCAGGCCAGCATGCCGCCGATGAGAATCATGTTCCAGAGTACCGGGGGCAGCGGGGCCAACCAGCGGCGGCTCACCTTCTCGGTCATGACAGCGGCCAGCAGGCTGGCCAGGGAGCCCAGGATAATATCCAGGAAGCCGTAGGGGCTCAGCAAATTGGCCAGCAAACAGCCCAGGAAAATCCCCGGCCAGGTGCCGGGAAAGAGAAAGGGCAGAACGGTAAGGGCCTCAGAAAAGCGGAATTGAACAGGCCCGTAGGCCAGGTTCAGTGCGGAGGCCACCAGGGTGAGGGCAGCGTAGGCCGCAGCGATGATTCCATTCAAAGCCAGCAGTTGGGTTTTTGAGCGCATGAGCGAATTTCCTCCATTTTGGTATTTAGAACATGGTGCGCGAGCCATGCAGCGGCGGTAAACGCCGGTTGGACCGGGTGTGGAAACCAGTCGCAGGTAGTCTACCATAAACGGAGGAAAAAGGCCAGCCTTTTTTCAGGCCGCCCCAGGGCCGTCGGATAGAGAAGAGGCGGTGCAAGAATCTCTTGCGCCGCCTCAGTCTTTTTCTGTCAGGTCGTGTGTGCCTTCTTCCAGGCCTGGTCCAAGTCCAGCAGACGCCAGGCAAAGGGGACCAGTTCCTTGGCGGAGTCGTGGCGGATAAACCGGGCATCCAGATCCTTCAGCCGGACCCGGTCTAGGTTATCCGCATCCTTGAGCAGGCGGGTGAGCTCCAGGGTACGGGGGTAGTCCTCCGGCCGGAAGGAACGCAGGATGCTCTCCATGTCGGCGTCCGGGTGGGCGTGGGCAGTGACTGCCGCCTTGAGCTCCACCAGATCCTCCCCGGTCCGGTCGGTGAGCTCCTCCAGCTTCAGAGAGGATCGGACCCCGTGATAGAGGTCGAAGCCATCGAAGGTGCGGCCCACATCGTGATAGCTGGCCGCCCGGAATAACTGGCGGATGTCCGCCTCGGCCAGGTCCTCCCGCCAGGCAATGAGGGCTGCGAAGAGCAGCACCCGGTGGATGTGCCCGCTTCCGTGGACCTTGCTCTTGTACAGTGCGTCCTCGTCCATAGTGCGGTAGGCCTCCAGCAGCAGAGGGTAGAAGGTCCACCCCTTGAGGCCCTGGATGAGGGGTGTGTCTTCCCCCCAGTCCCCTGCCTCCAGCAGGGACAGGATTCGGTTTTCAGGCATGGTGCGCCCCCCTTTCCGTTGGTTTTCTTTCTATTATCCTATGAAAGGCCCCCTCCTGTCAATGGAAAGTCCCCCGTCTTTTTTCGCTGGAGTCGTTCCGAGCAGGTCTCCCCGATGGGCCCGGGCAGATCCCGAAATATCCGAGAGCCGAAAAAAGTTCGCATTTTTTGGCAGAAACTTGTTGACAAATGTTGGGCCGTCTGCTATAGTAGTCTTCGCTGCGGACGACATGGCAACGACGACGGCACGCACGCTGGTGTAGCTCAGTTGGTAGAGCAGCTGATTTGTAATCAGCAGGTCGGGGGTTCGAGTCCGTCCACCAGCTCCAATTTTATAAGGAGGAGTTCCCGAGTGGCCAAAGGGGGCAGACTGTAAATCTGTTGTCGACGACTTCGGTGGTTCGAATCCACCCTCCTCCACCAAGAAGCGGTGATTCTGTATAGAATCACCGTTTTTGTTTTTCAAACGGCCGGCATCCAGGACTTTTTCTGTACAGCTTTGTTCACGCCCGCCGGAAGACAAACCTCCGGGACCCGTCTCGTTTCCTGAGACGGGTCCCGGTGGTCTTATTTTTCCCGGTGTTCCAGGTATTCTTTCAGGTAGAGAATGGCATGGCAGTAGCCCTCCAGGCCTAAACCCATGAAGGTCCTGATACAGGCCATGCCCGGGTAGGACACCTGACGGAAGTCCTCCCGGCAGGACACATCGGAGATATGGACTTCCACAGCGGGCAGTGCCACCGCTTTCAGCGCGTCCAGAATGGCCACGCTGGTATGGGTATAGGCGGCGGGGTTGATCACGATGCCGTCCTTCTTCCCGTAGGCCTCCTGGATTTTGTCCACGATGGCCCCCTCGTGGTTGGACTGGAAGAGTTCTACCCCTATCCCCTCCCGGGCGCAGGTCTCCTCCACCAGCGCCACCAGAGCAGCGTAGTCGGACTTTCCGTAGAGTTCGGGCTCCCGGATGCCCAGCATGTTTAGGTTGGGGCCGTTAATTACTAAAATGTTCATAGGCCTCCTCCACGTTTCGGGCCACCTCTGCCGGGTCCCCGTCATTGGGCACCGTGAGGTCGGCAAACCGCCGATACAGGGGTAGCCGGACGGTGTACATATCCTGGAGTGACCCCCGCATGGACAGGGGCCGTCCTTTCTTTGGCATCTTGGACAGCTCCCGCTCCAGGAAGATGATGGTCCCGTTCTGGTGGAGCAGCGGGTAGTTCTCCGGCCGGGTAACACAGCCGCCGCCGGTGGCGATAATCAGTCCGGACAGCTTTCCTAGCCGGGCCAGCAGGGCAGTCTCCTGGGCCCGGAAGGCCTCCTCCCCTGCCTTCAGGATGTAGTCCCCGGCAGACATCCCCAGAACGCGCTCCAGTTCGACATCACTGTCCACGAAGGGGCGGTCCAGAAGTTCTGCCAGAGCCCGACCCACGGTGCTCTTACCGCAGCCGGGCATCCCCACCAGGATTCGGTTCTCCTTCCGGCTTCTGAGGGCACTGTAGGCCTCCTTGGTTCGAATGGCCTGCAGAGGACGACCGGTGAAGATCTGGCTGGCGCACCGGGCCTGCTCCACCAGCATGTACAGCCCCCCCAGATAGGGGATTCCCAGGGCCTCGGCCTGCTGGATGAGGGCCGTCCGGGCAGGGTTGTAGACCACATCCAGCACCCCCTCACACTGGGGGAATTGCCGCAGGTCCACAGGGGCGTCTGTGGTATTGGGGTACATGCCCACCGGGGTGGTGTTCACCACCACCTGGGCGTCGGCGTGCTGTTCCAGGTTTTCGTAGTTGTCCGGTCCGGTCCGGGAGATTACGGTAATCTCCTCAGCCCCCAGCTTCCGCAGAACGTACTGCACCGCCATGCTGGCCCCGCCGGAGCCCAGCACCAGGCACTTTCGGCCCAGAATGCGGATCCGGCTCTTCCAGACCATACCCTCAAAGCCGGCGGCGTCGGTGTTGTCTCCCAGCAGGAAACCACCGGGCTGCTTCACCACCGTGTTCACGCTGCCGATGGCCCGGGCGGCCTCAGTTAGGTTGTCACACAGGTCGTAAAGTGTGGTCTTGTAGGGAATGGTCACATTGATCCCATGGAAATCCTGGGCCTTCAGAAAGCTCCCCAGGTCCTGGGCAGGCACTTCAAAGAGGTCGTAGTCGTAGCCCCCGAAGAAGGCATGAAGTTCCGGGGAATAGCTGTGCTCCAGCTTCTCGCCCAACAGCCCGCATTTCATCAAATCACCTCACTATAGCTGCCAAGATATTGGAATTCGTCACAGATGGTATCCAGATCGTCAATCATGCGGATGAACTCGTCGGAGTAGACTGAGGTCTCCAAATCGAAGTAAAACATAAACTCAAAATCTCTGCCGGGAATGGGGCGGCTCTCCAGCTTGATGACATTGATCCCTAGGGTGTAGAATCGGGCCAGCACCTGGTAGAGGGCGCCGGGCCGGTGGGGTGTCACCATCATAAGGCTGGTCTTGTCCGCACCGGGGTAGATCTCCAGGTCTTTGGAGATGGTAATAAACCGGGTGTGGTTGTTCCCCTGGTCCTGGATGTCGGCAGCCAGGCGCTCCAGGCCGTAGAGCTCCATGCAGTTGTAGGAGCAGATGGCGGCCGTATCCGCCCGGTCGCTGTCGGCCACCATCCGGGCAGCCACAGCGGTGTTCTCACAGGGTACCACCTTGACCCCCCGGTTACGCAGGCCCTCCAGGAAGCCGCTGCACTGGCTGATGGCCTGGGGGTGGGAATAGATCTCCCGCACATCCTCCAGGCGGGTCCCTCGACGGGCCAGCAGATTGTGGTCGATCTTCAGCCGGGTGGCCCGGACGATTTTAAACCGGTGTTCCCGCATCAGGTCATAAATCTGGGTGACGGAACCGGCGGTGCTGTTCTCCAGTGGGAGGACGCCATACTGGCAAAAGCCCTGTTCCACGGCGGAAAAGACGCTGTCAAAGCTACCAAAGTACATGATTTGAGGGTGCTTGAAGACCTTCTCGCAGGCCAGCTGGGCGTAAGCCCCTTCCGTGCCCTGGCAGGCTACCGTAGCAGCAGGCGGAAAGAGCTTGGGGGTAGTCTCCATGGCCCTCTCAATCTCCAGCCGCAAGGGGGAGGGGGCAGGATCCAGGGCACTCTGGTACCCCCTGCTGATCTCGAAGAGCATGGACCAAAGGGAGTAACCGTACTGCTCCAGCTCCGGGGGGAGCTTGGAGGCGATGTCTGCCAGCTTGGCCCGCTCCCGGGCGGCGTCCATCACCGGCCGGTTGCTCTGCTGCTTGGCTGCGGCAATTCGTCCCACCACTTCCATCCGGTCCACAAAGGCCTGCACCAGCACATTGTCGATGGCGTCGATCTCTTTTCTCAGTTCTTCCAGGCTCATAGGTCTCTCCTCCTCTGGTATGTCTGCTCCTGCTCCAGGAGCGCATCATATACGGCGATGGCAGCGACTGCCTCCATACAGGGCACCGCCCGGGGGACGATGCAGGGGTCGTGCCGGCCATGGACGACCAGCTTGGTGTTTTCCCGGCGGGAAAGGCTCACACTGTCCTGCTCCCGTCCGATGGATGGGGTCGGCTTCACTGCCGCCCGGAACACCAGGGGCATCCCGGTGGTGATGCCCCCCAGAATCCCGCCAGCGTGGTTGGTTCTGGTGGTGACCCTCTCACCGTCCATGATGAAGGCATCGTTGTTCTCGCTGCCCCGGAGCTCTGCCGCCCGGAATCCGGCTCCGAACTCCACCCCCTTCACAGCAGGGATAGCAAAGACCAGCCGGGCGATGCGGTTCTCCATGCCTTCCAGCATAGGGTCCCCCAACCCCGGAGGCAGACCCAGGACGGCACACTCCACCACCCCGCCCACGGAGTCCCGTTCGGCCCTGGCGGCGGCAATGACGGCCTTCATCTCTTCACCGGCCGCCTCGTTCAGGACGGGGAAGGGCCTCTCGCCGGGAGCCAGAAGCTCGGACTGGGTGAGCCCCACCGGGTCAAATGATGTGTCGGCCACCCCGCCAATGGCGGCGATGTGGCCCCCTACGAAGATGCCCCGGCGGGCCAAGAGTTGCTTGCAGACACCCCCAGCGATGCACAGAGGAGCAGTGAGCCGGCCGGAGAAATGTCCGCCGCCTGCCGCATCCTGGAATCCGCCGTATTTCATCTGGGCGGTATAATCGGCGTGGCCGGGCCGGGGAATATCCTTCAGCCCGGCGTAGTCTCCCGACCGGGTGTTGGTGTTGCGGATGACCGCCGTGAGCGGTGCTCCACAGGTGACCCCCTCCCACAGGCCGGAGAGAAATTCGGGCTCGTCCCCCTCCTTCCGGGTGGTGGACCAGGGGTCGCGCCCGGGAGCACGGCGGGCCAGAAAGGCCCGGAGCTCCTCCGGGTTGACAGTCTCTCCGGCAGGGAGCCCGTCCATCGTGACCCCAATCCCCGGCCCGTGGGACTGTCCAAAGATGGAAACGGTCAGGTGACCGTAGTAGATACTGCTCATAGGTGGGCCCCTCCCTCCTGTCTGATCCGGAGATCCTCTCCGGGTCCGTTCTTAACGATGACATTTTTCCCCAACCTGGCAAGGTCCTGCCAGAAGGCAGGGTAGGACTTGGCCACCGCCCCGGCCCCGGTGACGGTAACCGGATAGGCACAGACTGCGGCAGCCACAGCGGCCAGCATGGCCACTCGGTGGTCCCTCTGGGCGTCCACCGTGCCGCCGATGAGCCGAGATTTCCCCCGGATGAGGAGGCCGTCCTCCGTCTCCTCCACGTCACCCCCCAGGGCGTTCAAGGTCTGGCAGGTGGTCTCCAACCGGTCAGACTCCTTGATGCGGAGCCGGGCGGCCCCGGTAATGCGGGTCTCCCCCGGCGTAGCGGCAGCCACAGCGGCCAGCACGGGCACCAGGTCTGGGATGTTCCGGGC